>DATCAX010000364.1:0-3308 GCA_036512375.1 Candidatus Angelobacter sp.
TTGATTGCTATTCCTCCAAGAATGGCTTGAGCGGAGATTTTGTTGAATCGATTCTTCAGGACCACGAAGGCAATCTCTGGGTGGGCACCGAAACCGGCGGGGTGAATAGTTTTAAAGAAGGCGCCTTGACTAACTACGGCCAGGAAATGGGCCTGAAGGGTTCTCCCCGGACAGTCTTTCAAGATCCTGACGGCAGTCTTTGGATCGGCACCAGCACCGGTCTTTTCCGCATGAAGGACTACAAAGTTATCCCGTACCTTACCGACAAAGGTCCGGCTAACAATTACGTTTACGGCATGTTTCAGGACCACCTGGGCAATATGTGGGTGGGCACAGATGAAGGTGGGCTCAACAAGTTTACCGGCCACAGCGTCAGGAATTTCAGGAAATCCGATGGCCTGGCGGATGATTGGATTCCCGCCGTCATGGAAGATCGGGCCGGTGACATTTGGGTGGGAACATTCTCCGGCGGCGTGAGCCGGTTTCACAACGGCAAGTTCACCAATTACACCACCCGTGAGGGCCTTGGAAGCAATCGCGTCTGGGCCATTCATCTAGACCGTGAAGGCCAGCTCTGGTTCGGCACGGATGCTGGTCTGAGTCTTCTTCGCGACGGCAAATTCATTAACTTTGACATTCACGAAGCCTCCCCGGAAGGGCCTGGCATGGGCAGCGTAAGCGTGATTTATGAGGATGCCGATCACGTCTTCTGGATTGGCACCTATGGTGGCGGCCTCAAGCTTTTCAAGGATGGAAAGTTCACCAGCATTACCATGCTCCAGGGATTGTTTGACGATACCATCTGGAGCATTCTGGATGACGATCTCGGCAATTTCTGGATGAGTTCCAACCGCGGCATCTTTCGGGTGAAGAAGAGCGAACTGATTGAAGTTGCTGCCGGCCGGCTATCGAGCTTCACATCGCAATCCTATGGCGTGGCTGACGGCATGGAAAGTGTTGAGTGCAACGGGGGTAGCCAATATTCAGGCTGGAAGACCAGGGACGGAAAATTACTCTTCGCATGTTTGAAGAGCGTTGTGGTGGTGGAACCCAACAATCTGCCGCGCAATCCCTTGCAGCCACCGGTTGTGATAGAAACGGTCAAGATCAATCAGCAGGGAAATGTGGCGCCCGGAGCCAGCCTTCCCGCGGGCGCAGGCGAATTGGAATTCAAGTATGCCGCGCTGAGTTATTTTGCTCCAGAAAAAGTTATCTTCAAGTGCATGCTGGAGGGCTTTGAGAAGGATTGGACCACGCCTTCCACTCCGGGCTTTGTCCGCTACACCAACCTTTCTCCCGGGCGCTACACCTTCCGCGTGAAGGCCGCCAATAACGATGGCGTGTGGAATGAAACCGGCGCCTCATTCTCTTTCTACCTGGCGCCGCGCTTCTATCAGACCACCTGGTTTTATTCGCTGTGCGCTCTCGTTCTGGTGCTCTCGTCGATCGGCATTTATCTTCTGCGCATCCGTCAGGTACGCGTCAGGGAACGCGAACTCGTTACTCTTGTCGACCGCCGCACTCGTGAATTGCAGGCTGCCAAGGAGCTGGCAGAGGCGGCCACCCGCGCAAAGAGTGAGTTCCTGGCCAACATGAGCCATGAAATCAGGACTCCGCTGAACGGCGTTACGGGAATGCTGGACCTCATCGATCAAAGCGAACTTTCAACTGACCAGAAACAGCTGGTGACCATGGCCCAGGATTCTGCCAACTCGCTGATGGTTGTGATCAATGACGTGCTGGATTTTTCCCGCATCGAAGCGGGAAAACTTGCGTTTGATGTCCGCGAGTTCGATCTTACGGAAACGGTAACCGAGGCGACACGCACCATGGCCTTGCGTGCCCACCAGAAAGGCCTGGAGCTCGCTTGCCATGTTGATCCGTCCATTCCGCGGTTGCTCATGGGTGATGCCCATCGCATGAAGCAGGTCCTCATCAATCTTCTGGGCAACGCAATTAAGTTTACTGAAACAGGCGAAGTTGTTTTGCGCGTGATTGCCGAAGACCGCACCCCAGATGAAGTTCGCTTGCGCTTTGCCGTCTCCGACACAGGGATTGGCATTCCTGCTGAAAAGCAGCAGCTCATCTTTGAGGCATTTTCCCAGGCCGACGCTTCCACGACACGCAAGTTCGGCGGGAGCGGACTGGGTCTGGCCATCTCTTCGCGTATCGTTAAACTGATGGGCGGAAAGATCTGGGTATCCAGCACAGCGGGTGAAGGAGCTACGTTCTATTTCACCGCTGCGCTTCAGGCTGCGGGCAGTTCTGAGAAGCCTGCGCAAACGATTCAGTCTGACCTCGCGGGCGTCCGTGTGCTGGTGGTGGAAGATAACGCCAGCAATCGAACCATTCTGGAACAGGTGATAAAAACCTGGGGGATTGATGTAGACTCCTCAGGCTCGCCTTCAGAAGCTCTGCGTCGGCTGCACGAATCCACGCACCAAGAAAAGCCGTACCAACTAGTCCTGGCCGATAGCCGCATGTCCGGCAAAGATGGATTTGACCTCATGAGAGGAATCGGACGATCGTTGTTGGTTATGCCCGCGATTGTCATGATGATTACCTCAGACGATTACTATTCTTCCGTCGGGCGCTCTCGCGAGCTGGGCATTGCCGCGCATCTGCTTAAACCGGTGCGGCTGTCTGAATTGCTGGCCGCAATCCGCCAGGCCGTTGCGCCAGGCGCGCTCGAAGCTACCCAACAGTCTAAAGACGCGGAACATGCTTCCAATTCATTGAAAATTCTTCTCGCTGAAGACAATCTGGTGAACCAGCGCCTCGCGGTACGCCTGCTGGAAAAAATGGGCCATCAAGTGGTGATAGCACAAACAGGAAGAGAAGCTCTGGATGCCCTGCGGGCGAAAAAGTTTGATCTGGTACTGATGGACGTGCAGATGCCGGAAATGGACGGCTTCGAAACAACGCGCGAAATCAGAAACGACGAACAAGGCCGTCAGGAACACATGCCTGTGATCGCCATGACGGCGCACGCCATGCAAGGCGACCGCGAACAGTGCCTGGCGGCGGGCATGGACGATTACGTTGCCAAGCCAATCAATCGCGGAGAACTGGGGCAGGCCATTGAGCGCGTGATGAAAGCGCGAACTGAACCTGTTAGCGCGCAGCCATCAGCATTTGACTAACGCCTCCTACAAATCCCCCGCTTCAATCGTCACGTTCTCGCGCACAATCAGGCGCCGGCCCGTCATCTCTCTTACTGCCGGCAGCACCCGATCAATGTGCTCCGCCGTATCTACAAACGTCAGCACCAGCGGAAGCTTGCCGCCTGCGTCCACCAAGGTTGCCGT
>DATCAX010000365.1:0-2957 GCA_036512375.1 Candidatus Angelobacter sp.
CAGTCCGAACAACGCGTGGTGCAGTCCCATGGCAAATGCGGCTGCCAGTGTTACCGGAGCGGCCACAAGCCAGTGCAGGCCGCCATAGCCTGTCATCACCGGAAACACCCAGTAACACGTCCCCAGATACCAGACAATTCCGCTGAGCCATGCGATCAGGAAACCCTGCCAAAGAGTAAATGGACGCAAAGAACGACCTTCGGAATCGAATAGCTCGCCCTCTCCGCCGCGGCCACGTAGAAGCACATAGAGCAGTGGCGCCATCGAGATCCAGCAAAGAAAATACAGATTTGCATTGGGGAAAACGAGGATCTGCAGCACGCTGGAGATCAGCGCGAGTATCCAGGCTCTGGAGGGAATGTTGCGCACTGAGGACAGATTTTAGCAAACAGCGGCTTCCGCTTTGATTCCTTCACGCACAGGATTACAATGTAAAAGTGAACTTCCTGGTGCACCATATACTGCCGCTCTTTCAGTACCTGTTTATTGCGGGGATGATTGGCGCTGTGCCGGTAATTATCGTCACGGCCATCAAGACGGCCCAGAGCATGCTGGAAGAAGACTAAAATTCAGGCTTTGAATCAGGATTTGAGGAATTAGCCCGGCCCTGCGAACAGGCTCTTACTTGCGCCTCTGTTGGTAGCGGCCGTTATTACTTTTCTAAAAATGTCAGCAGGCTCAGGAGCTGTCCCCCCACTATCGAACCGGGTCCGCATTGTGGTTGCGACCTCGGTCATGCTCACGTTCATTTCTTACTGGCGGGCAGCTGCCATCGTATTGAATGACCTGGGCTCGTCCGCCTTTTATGCCGGCGGCATCGCCGAGCAGGCCGTCGGCAAGTCGGCGCCATGGTTTATTGTGGGCGTCATGCTCTTCGCCTTCGCTGTGCGCTCGGTCTACGTGGAAAGCTGTTCCATGTTCACCCGTGGCGGCGTTTACCGCGTGGTGAAAGAGGCTCTCGGCGGGGCCTTCGCCAAGTTCAGCGTCTCTGCGCTGATGTTTGACTACATCCTCACCGGCCCCATCTCCGGCGTTTCTGCCGGACAATATATTGCCGGCCTGATCAATGAAACTTTTGCCGCCGCGGACGCCCATGGCTGGATTCCCCGCGCCATGCACAGTATGTTTCACGGCACGCCGCAAATTGACGTCAATCATGCCGCTGCCGCGTTTGCCGTAATCGTCACCTTGTATTACTGGTGGCAGAATATTAAAGGCATTGAAGAATCCAGTGACAAAGCCCTGCGCGTGATGCAGATCACCACCGTCATGGTGGTTATCCTGCTGGTCTGGGCGATTTACACGGTTCTCCATACAGGCGCACATTTGCCGCCGCTGCCGATTCCCGCAAATCTCAAGTTTGCCCCGGAGGCCCTGGGGTTCCTGAGGAACACTGACCTGGGAAAAACCTTTGGCCTGTTCGGAATTCTCATAGCTTTCGGCCACTCCGTTCTGGCCATGAGCGGTGAAGAATCGTTGGCGCAGGTCAACCGGGAAATTGCCAGTCCCAAGCTGCGCAACCTGAAGCGCGCCGCGCTGATCATCGCGATTTTCAGCTTTGTATTCACCGGCCTTGGCTCCATGCTCGCCGTCATGATCATTCCCGATGAGGTTCGCGTCTCGGTTTATAGAGACAACCTGATCAGCGGTATGGCCGTTTACATGGTCGGGCCGCATGTTCTAAAGGTGGTCTTCCGTGTCTTTGTTGTAGTTGTAGGCTTTCTGATTCTTTCCGGCGCTATCAACACTTCCATCATCGGCTCCAACGGCGTACTCAACCGCATCTCTGAAGATGGCGTGTTGACAGACTGGTTTCGCCGCCCGCACAAGAAATTCGGGACCAGCTACAGGATCGTGAATCTCATTGTGATTCTGCAGTTGTTCACTATCGTCGTCAGCGGTGGCGACGTAATCTTGCTCGGCGATGCCTACGCTTTTGGCGTGATCTGGAGTTTCACGCTCAACAGCGTCGCCATGTTGGTGCTGCGCTTTAAGTACAAGGGCGAGCGCGGATGGCGTGTGCCTCCCAATATCAAGATCGGCAAGGTGGAGATTCCCATTGGGCTGGCTTCAGTCTTTTTGGTGCTTTTCTCCGTAGCTGTGGTGAACTTATTTACCAAGGAAAATGCCACCATATGGGGGCTGGGCTTCTCGATTGTCTTTTTCATGATCTTCACCGTCTCGGAGAAGATCAATAAGCGCAAGTTCGCCTACGTTGAACAGCAGATGAAGGAGCACTTCCATCTGCTCCACCAGGACACCATTGAGCGGGAAGCGGTACAGGTGCGTCCTGGCAATGTGCTGGTGACGGTGCGCGATTACAACACGCTTAACCATCTCCGCTGGACGCTGGAAACCACTGACACCAGTGAGGCTGACATCGTTGTGATGGAAGCGCGCCTTACCGGCTATGGCAGCGCAGATCGCGACCTGGCGATGGAACAGATCTTCAGCGACTATGAGCAGACGCTCTTCACCAAAGCCGTCTCGATTGCTGAAAGCTACGGCAAGACCATTTCCCTGCTGGTGATACCGGCACGTGACGTATGGTCTGCCATTGTTCAGACGGCCAACGCCCTGGAATCCTCAGCTGTTACCTCCGGAATTTCCAGCAAGATGACTGGTGAAGAACAAGCCTTCCGGCTGGGCCAGGCCTGGGAAGCCATGGCGGAGCCGAAGAGGCAGTTCGTGTTTCAGGTGGTACGCGCTGACTCCACGGTGGAAAGCTACCGCATAGGTCCACATACGCCGACCATGAAGACGGAAGACGTTCATCTGGTGCACAAGATCTGGCTGGACATCAAGAAGATCTCGGGGACTGAGGACATTCACCACTCAGACATTGTCACCCTGGCACTGACGCGTCTTTCGCGCGACTACAACATCGATAAAGATGATGTATTAAAGAACCTGAAGAAGGGTGTGCGCGGCGCTCCGCCTGCAACCACCAGTTTCAT
>DATCAX010000366.1:0-2989 GCA_036512375.1 Candidatus Angelobacter sp.
CGGGGAATGGAAGCGCGAGGAACGGGAGATTGGTCTGGTGAGCGATGGACACCTGGCCATTTACCGGGTTTTTCGGGATTGTGATTCAGGCCAGTGGTTTATGGAAGGGATGTATGACTGAATTTCCCGGAAGCTAGACAATTGTTTAGACACTCCTTAAGCTTTAGATACTTATGACGCGCGAAACATACAAGCAAGCCTACGCGGCAGCGAAGCTCGATCTGCTGGAACGTCTGCAAAAACGCGACGACCTGGATCAGCAGATCCGCAAACTGAAGCAGACGGTGAAGGCGCTGGGCGAACAGTGCGGCGCAGCGCCGGAAGAGATCGACAAGCTGCTTCTGGTCGAAGGCTTTGCCATTGATGCCAAGCGGGGATTTACCGAAGCCATCCGAAGGCTGTTCCGTATACACCAGACGGCGTTAAGCCCGACTGATGTCCGGGACGATCTGGTAAAGATGGAGATCGGTGTGGGCCAGGTAAATCTTTTGTCGTCCATTCATACTGTTTTGCGACGCATGGCGGCAGCCGGCGAAATTGAAAAGACGGAAGATGCGAAATTTCGATTGCCGAAGTGAAGTTCCTGCCGCCGTGTAAATTCAATCGACGAGGGACGAATCGATGAAACGGTTCAGCCGTGTGTTTCACTACAATCGGCATTCGCGCTTTCACTTCGCTTTCCATGACACCGGGAGGCAACACGGTGCCATTTTATTTTCAGCCCACGCTCGGCGGTTCTGATATTAACGGCAACAACGCGCTTCCCAGTTATCAGGACTACCGTTTCCGCGCGCCTAACTTTCTTCTGTTTCGCGAAAACTTTGAGCATTCGCTGGGCAAGCTGCCACTGGGATTTACGCTACTGGCCGACCAGGCTAAAGTGGCGCTCACACGCGGAGACCTGGGAAGCAGTCACTGGGTGCATAGCTATGCGGCCGGCATGACGCTTCGAGCGGGAGGATTTCCCCAGGTGTCTCTCTTGTTCGCTTTCGGCGGCAAAGAAGGCACGCATACGACGGTGAATGTTAACCCTTCGTTGCTGGGAACGTCGGGAAGGCCGTCATTGTTCTAGTTCTAGGTATTCGCAAAATCGGCGTAACAGACAGTCAGGGTCTTTCGCGGTCCTTCCAGCTTCGTATTCGCTTGCCTCAGGTTGGCTAATTTCTGATCGCTCCTGTCGGCGCTCGGGATTTGAGAGCGTGATAGCTTTATTTGAAAGATAGCCTCTGCCGTCTGCGCACAACATGAGTTATGCTGGCAGGCGCAAAATGCGTGAACTGAAAACCGTACTTGCGAAGCTCAAGAAACATTACGGCGCCACCAGCCAAAGGGCCGTTCGAGCTGGTGATGTGGGAAAACGCCTGCTATCTCCTGCCGGATGATCGCCGGGCCACCATCTTTGACGGATTGCGGAAACAAGTCGGACTGAATGCAAAAGCCATCCTAAAGGCGGACCCTGAAATTCTGCTGGCGCTGGCCACCATGGGTGGCATGCGTCCCAAGGTGCGGGTGTTTCGCTGGCAGGAGATCGCGCGAATTACGATAAGTCAATTCAACGGCGATCTGGACCAGATACTCGAGCGGCCATATGCACAGGCCAAGAAGGCGTTGAAGCAGTTCCCGAATATCGGCGATCCCGGCGCAGAAAAGATCCTGATGTTCTGCGGCGCTGCTCTCGGGCTGCCGCTGGAGTGGAATGGCTTACGCGTCCTCACACGCATTGGTTATGGACGCTGGCAGAAAAATTATGGCGCTGCCTACCGGTCAGTGCAGGAAGCATTGAAACCGGAACTTCCGCGCAAAGCCGAGGTGATAGCGCAGGCGCATCTTTTGTTGCGGCAACATGGGAAAGAGATTTGCCGGGACAAATCACCGCAGTGTTATGAGTGCCCGGTGAAGGAACTCTGCGCGTATCCAGCCAAAGCGGTGAAGCGTTCAGCCAGGCTGTCTGACGGCATTCTGCCAAGGCACTCCAAAGTTGCGCAGTAACCAACAAACGCTCACTGCGCCACGCAACCGACAGCCTATTTCATTCTCAATTCGTTCCCGAAGTTGAAATTGACCAACTTTTCATGAAGCCACTGCGGTGACCGCGGTATTCGGGCGGCCGTAGTTGTTTCCCAGAAACATCTTTTTCCAGTAGAAAGCAAAAAGATGGCGACGGCCGATGAAGCGCCAGCCGCCATTGAACTGCTCGCGCTGGGTCACGGTGAATCCCGAGCCTTCCAGCATGCTGCAGAGAAGCAGCAGGGGTAGGGGCGAACGTGGGTTGGGTCCAGCCAGAATATTTCTCCGATGATGGCAATGTCTTCAGGGTTTGGCGTGACGATGACCAGCTTGCCGCCGGGACGCAGAACGCGCCGGCAAGCCTCAATCAGGCGCGTTGCACTTTCAAAATCCATGTGCTCGATGACATGGCTGCAAAATATCCCGCCAAACTTTTGTGAAGTGGTTTCGAGAAAGGGAAGACACTCGGCTTGCTCAATGTTAAAGCCATGGCGGCGTGATGCCTGCACTGCTTCATCAGCATGGTCGAGACCCACGGAGTCGATTCCGGCGTCACGCAGTAATGAGATAAAGACTCCGCGACCGCAGCCAATATCCAATACCGGAGAGCAGTTGCGGAACCGTTGAACGAATCGCTTTTGGATAAACTTTACGGCGCTCTCGCTGGCGCCAAACTCATAAAGCGAGTGTTTCATCTGCCCTGGCTCCGTTTCCCGGAAAGAACAGAGTCTATCAGGAACAGGCTTTACGGGGAGCGGCCCACGGGGTCGAATCGTGAGCCATCGCAGTGGATGATTGCGGTTGAATCCGCTGGCCCGATGTTGCTTTTAGCGCTTGATGGCGACGCCGAATCGGCTTCCCACCAGGGACAGTCCGACTTGCTTATCCGTGATGAAGCGTACAAAAGCCTTGCTCATGGGTATGTCATCCGAGATAAGAACGCCGCCGGAGACCATCTTCTGCCATGCGGCGTGAAATTCGA
>DATCAX010000367.1:0-4261 GCA_036512375.1 Candidatus Angelobacter sp.
GCAGTTGACCATGATGGTTTCATAGCCATCGTCATGCAGCGCGAACGCAGCGTGGCAGCAGCAGTAGTCAAACTCAATGCCCTGGCCAATGCGGTTGGGCCCACTTCCGAGAATCAGGATTTTCTTCTTGCCGGTGGGCGGCGATTCGTCTTCTTCTTCGTAGGTCGAGTAGAGGTAAGGCGTGTAGCTTTCGAATTCGGCGGCGCAGGTATCGACGAGCTTGTATACAGGGCGCACACCGCGCTCTTCGCGCATGCGGCGGATGGTTTGCACGCCGCTTTTGGTGGAGAGCGCCAGCCGCTCGTCAGAGATGCCAACGCGCTTGGCCTTCCGCAGCAGCTCTGTAGTCAGCGTCTCGGCCGAGTGCTGTGCGACTTCAATTTCTATTGCCGTAATTTCCTTGAGCTGATAGAGAAACCAGGGATCGATGCTGGTCATCTTGTGCAGCTCTTTTACCGTCATGCCCTGGTGCAGCGCGTAGCGAAGATAGCTCAGGCGCTCCGGGTGCGGCGTAACCAGCCGCTGGGTGAGAATACGCGGCTCGATTTGTTCAGCGCCGACTTTCCTGCCCGTCTCAAGCGAGCGAATGCCCTTCATCAGCGCTTCTTTAAACGTGCGCCCAATGGCCATCGCCTCGCCCACGGACTTCATCTGTGGGCCCAGGCCTTCGTCGGTGCCGGGAAATTTCTCAAACTGCCATTTCGGAATCTTGACGACAACGTAGTCGATGCTAGGCTCAAAACATGCCGGCGTCATCTTGGTGATGTCGTTGGGGATTTCATCCAGCGTGTAGCCCACGGCCAGCTTGGCGGCAATCTTGGCGATGGGGAAGCCCGTGGCCTTGGATGCCAGAGCCGACGAGCGCGAGACGCGCGGATTCATTTCGATCACCACCATGCGCCCATTCGACGGGTTCACGCCGTATTGAATGTTGGAGCCGCCGGTTTCCACGCCGATTTCGCGGATGACTTTGATTGAGGCGTCGCGCATGTGCTGGTATTCGCGGTCCGTCAAGGTCTGCGCCGGAGCTACGGTGATCGAATCACCGGTGTGCACGCCCATAGGATCGAAATTTTCGATGGAGCAGACAATGATCACGTTGTCCGCCAGGTCGCGCATGACCTCAAGCTCGTATTCTTTCCAGCCGAGCACAGATTCTTCGATCAGCACTTCATGCACCGGCGAAAGATCAAGGCCGCGAGCCAGGATTTCCAGCAGTTCTTCGCGGTTATAGGCGATACCGCCGCCGCTGCCGCCCAGCGTGAATGATGGGCGGATGATGAGCGGAAAGCCGATCTTGCCGGAGAAGTCGAGGCCGTCTTTCAGGTTGTTGACCAGCGCTGACTTGGGCACGTCGAGCCCGATGCGCGTCATGGCGTCTTTAAATAGCAGCCGGTCTTCAGCCATCTTGATGGCGCGAAGCTGCGCACCGATCAGCTCAACGTTGTATTTTTCCAGAACGCCGGAGTCAGCCAATTCGACGGCAAGGTTGAGCGCGGTCTGTCCGCCAACCGTAGGCAGCAGCGCGAACTTGCCCGGCTGTCCGCGCAGCATTTCAGATTCCTGGCGGATGATTTCTTCCAGATAGGTTTTGGTCAGCGGCTCAATGTAGGTGCGGTCCGCCATCTCCGGGTCGGTCATGATGGTGGCGGGGTTAGAGTTGGCCAACACCACTTCGTAGCCTTCGGCCTTGAGGGCTTTGCAGGCCTGCGTGCCGGAGTAATCGAACTCTGCCGACTGGCCAATAACGATGGGCCCGGAGCCGATGATCAGGATTTTCGCGATGTCATTTCTGCGTGGCATGCTTCTCCAAACTCACGGCGCTGCATTGGTTCTCAGACATCTGCACAGCCATTGAAACAAGAAGATCACCCGCGTGCGCATCAAAAGCGCGCAGATCCAGAGGTTGCTTTAAGAGTGTGAAGCCGGGACTGGCAATCACCAGAGTCATTTTGCCCAGCAAGTCAGGCGGGAGCTCGGCGATGCCGTCGGAATCCGTTGATCCATGCGCCTTTACCGCGCTGGACGGACCCTCCAGTTCGTATTCCGCACGCGCTATGACTGCGCCGAGGGGGTCGCGAACTCTGATCCGCCTTGACGTCATCGCCACGATGTTCGGGGCGGGACAACTGCTGTAGCTAATGCCGCAACTGGACTCGCTAAGTTGCAAGGAAAGCACCTCAGGCACATTTACGGCAGAGGGCGAGAGTTCGAGAGGGATATCCCCTTCCACTTGCCAATTGTCACCAACGCCTTCTTGCTGGCCGCGGACGTGAAGAATGTAAATTCCGGGGGCTGTCTGCGCGAAATGAAAATGGCCTTCCGCTCCAGTGTTTTCCGCTGATATCGCAGTCTTTGCCCCTGCAGTCCATAGCTCCATATGTATATCTTGAAACGGTATCCAGGGATTATTGCTCGTCAACTGTCCGGCCAGCGCTCGTGTCTTCAGAATTCCGTCCGATGAAAACGGCCAATCAAGAGTTATCCGATTGCTGGCTTTCCCATGTCCAGTTGAGACTTGCGCGTATGTGGCACTGCCCTTGCCCGGTCCTTTCGTCTCGATCAAATACCTGCCCGACCGAAGTTTTTGAACGTCTACCGCCCCATCAGGTCCGGTGAAGAGAGTGAGAATTGGTTTCCATTCCGTCTTTCCAAGCGTTCGCTCTAAATCTGCATTGTCGAAAACTTCTACCTCGATTCCCGAGACGGGATCTGACCCATGCAGCACGAAGACCCGAAAAGTTGGCGTGACGCGGACCGTTGCAAGCGAGACCCAACACGCGCCCGCCAGCCCCGGGAATCCCAGGAAAAAGAGAACGCCAGCGGCAAGGCATCCGAGCGCCGTGTTCAACCTCGACGGCATCATTTCTTCCACTCCTCCATCAGCCCCATGAAATCCTTGAACAAATAGTGCGAGTCGTGCGGCCCTGGCGAGGCTTCCGGGTGATACTGCACGGTGAACAGGGGCAGGGTGCGATGGCGCAAGCCCTCAAGCGTATTGTCGTTCAGATCAATGTGCGTCTTTTGAATCTCCGATTCTTTCAGTGAATCCGGATCGACGGCGAAGTTGTGGTTGTGCGCGGTGATCTCGATCTTGCCGGTCTCCAGTTGCTTCACCGGATGGTTGCCGCCGTGGTGTCCGAACTTGAGTTTGTAAGTCTTGCCGCCCAACGCGAGGCCGACCAGTTGATGGCCAAGGCAAATACCAAAAATCGGCGCTTTGCCCATCAGTCGCCGGATGTTGTCTGCGGCGTAGGAGCAAGGCTCGGGATCGCCGGGGCCGTTGGAAAGAAATACGCCGTCAGGATTGAGTGACATCACATCTTCCGCGCTGGTCATGGCTGGGACCACGGTCACGCGGCAGCCCTGGTCCACCAGCATGCGCAGGATATTCTGCTTGATGCCGAAATCGTAGGCGACAACATGCTTGCTGGGCGGCAGGTCTTTCACGCCGACAACTTCTGTGGGCTCGTGCGAGCGCGTACCGGTGTCCCACTGGTAGCGCTGCTTGGTGGTGACGACTTTGGCCAGGTCGGTACCGTCCATTTTCGGAATGGCGCGGGCCTTAGCGATAAGCTTTTCGCGGTCAGTCTCAATCGAAGAAATCACGCCACGCATCACGCCGTGGGTACGCAGGTGCCGGACGAGAGCCCGGGTGTCAATATCGGCGATGACCGGGATCTTGAACTTTTCCAGATACTCGTCGGTCACCTGCTGCGAACGCCAGTTGGAGCTGATGGGCGAAAACTCGCGCACGACCAGGCCTTCAATGTAAGGATGCGTGGCTTCGTTGTCGTCTGGGTTGGTGCCGTAATTTCCGATCTGCGGATTGGTGAGGACAACAATCTGCCCTGTATAGGAAGGATCGGTGAAAATTTCCTGATAGCCGGTGATGGAAGTATTGAAAACAACTTCCCCGTAGCATTCGCCTTTCGCGCCGTGGCCTATGCCGCTGAAGATTCGTCCATCTTCCAGCGCAAGGATAGCCTGCATCGGAACTCCGAGGAGTGGATTTTAAAGATTTTATCACCTTGCGCCGCTTACGAGAAAGGGATCGGCTGTGGATAAGGACGCTGGAACTGAATATTTCTCTTACCGTGGAAAAACACTGCTGGATCGGACAAGAATAGAATTCTCAGCGGCTCGAAGAATGGAATAAAATCAGCCGTACCTCCCATGCCTGATTCCACTATCACTCAGCCGGCTGCAACAGAAAAGAATGGGGCCAGTTCCGGTCCGCAGGTCAACGTGTTTGCCGTGC
>DATCAX010000368.1:0-3338 GCA_036512375.1 Candidatus Angelobacter sp.
GGCAGGCGGAGGCGCAGGCATTGCTGGTGGCGGCTCCCGATGGGTTGCGCACCCTATCAAGGCCGCCAGCAGGCAAAAGACTGTCGCTAGCTGGAGCGGTTTTTGTCCATATACTCGGCCAGCTTGTTGAGCTGTTCTGAGGCCACGCGCAGGGCCTTGGTTGAATGTGTACGGATCGCCGGAACCACCTCGTTGTTCAGGTAAGTGATGACCTTTTCTTTTTCCCGTTCGAACTTCTCCGCCGCATCGCCAAACTCGGCGTCCAACTTGCGCCCAAAATTCTCGAACCGCGGTTTTGCCTTGGGATCGTCTTGTTCTGTCATGACTCTGTTTTACCATCGCAACCGAACGGTGGCCAACTGAGATTCTGGATTCGCGCTCCGCCTCCGGTCCCTTCAAACCCAAAGGTACCCGCAGAATGGCACGCTGTCTCAGTACCTTAGATGATACCTGCTCGTCCGGCAAAGTGTGATTTTTCGTACGCTGTGCTGTCGATGAGCAGAGTAACCTGGCCGGCGGATAAAACCAAGCCTTCCAGAGACTTGGGTTCGCTCCCAGTATAAAGGCCGCCAGAGCAACTCAAGCTTGGGGATCGGAATGTGAGTGGGTTTACGAGGTCAGGAACAGAATCTTGCGCCGAACTTGACTCGCGTTTCCGGCCAGTTGCTGAGCGTACGGCGCACGACTCGGGCCAGGCGCGTGCTCGATTTCATCTGCGGCGCGTCAAGGATCTGAAAGGTAATCTGGACCCTGGAATCAATTTCAAGAAATTGATTTGAGGAAAACAGCAGTCCCGATTCGCTCATATTGATCGCTTCACCAGTGGACCAGTCAGACTGGCCCTCCAGTCGGTAGCGTAGCGGGATATTGAGTTCATGGCGCATCGCGCGGTTGCTCGAAGTCAGAGGTTCTGCCACCGCACTGGGGTCTAACTTTTCCATGTCTTCTCCGGCCAAACAAGTCTTACAGGGGAAACATTTTGTTACGAAGCCAATCCTGAGCGCTTACGGGGAGTCGCAGCTGAGGTGAAAAGATTTTCCGCTCATAGGGCCCGCATGTCAAGCTCTGACTGCCCTAGTTTGCCTCTTTAATTTTTCTCTAATCTAGTGTTTCACTGAAACGCTTTTGACAAAAGTGCCACGCAAATATCTTATCCGCTATGGCAGAAACTATTGCACTACTTTTCACACTAACTACTAACCCTATCCGAACCATCAGCTTGGCTATAGAAAAAACATGCTTTTCCACAAGGCGTGAACATAAGGGATCCCTCTTGCCTTACTTCCCCTGTCCCACAATCTTCTGGATCAGTTGTGGATTCTCCGGCAGCAAGCCGGCCTTGGGCAGGCGAGGCGTCAGATCAAGCCAGTTGCGGTCCATGGCAAAGACTTTTTTGAACAGCGGCAGGCTTTCGTCCACCCGCCCCATGTTCGCCAGTGCGACAGCGTGCCAATAGATCATCTCGGCGCTATCGGGGACAAGATGCTCGGCCGCGCCGTATTCCCGCAATGCGCCGGCATTGTCATGCAGCTCAACCGCTTTGTCGCCGGCATTCATGTGGTTATAGGCGCGCTGTAGAGTGACCAGGCGGCGCAACTCTTTCAGCGGTTCAGCACTGTCATCCACGCGCAGATTAAAGACGTAATCCTGCCATGGCTTGCCTGTGCCTTTAGCAGGAACAACTACGATTGCCGCCGACTGCCTCCCCCGGACGTCGCCTCCGGCGGCCTGTGCCGCGTCCAGAGCAGCCAGCATGCGCTCTGCTATGTCGCCCTTGGTGGATTCATATGCTTTCGACATGGAAGGCCATATCCTGTCATTGCTCATGAGATTGGCCTGGACAGCATAGTTCTTACCAGTTTGTATGGAACCACCCGGCTGGCCGCCGCATTGGATTGGCATGGCGCTCCCAGTAGACGCACCCGCAATTCCACCGGCGGGCTCTATATCTTTGGCTCCGGTGAAAGTGGCGACGCGGCCTTGCGTATCTACCATTGCCACCTGCCGCACGTTGCAAGCGTCATCGGCGATCAGCAGGCCGTGCAATGCGTCCGGAGCGCTCTTACCCGCCCGCATCAGGTTCAATCCCAGCGGACCATAGCTAGGATCAATGAAAGACTGTGTCGCCACGGCACCCACGCCGGCCTCCGCCCATGGAACTTCTCCGCCCACGGCAAACCAATGCGACTGCACCGCTACTCCCATCTCGCCCGTGGCCGGGTCAAAGGCAACGATGGAAAACGTATGGACGGGGCGGAGAGGCTTGTCCTGAGCGGTGGCGACAACGGAGAAGTTTATTACTATCAGGGCGTATAGAATGACTGCGCAACGGTTCATTGGATGTCTCCTAGCCTTGGAAATTGATTAGTGAATTCTAATTCACCGGGTGCAGCTTTTCTGCAACATGAGTTTCTTGTTGGCGATAACCGAAACTGGGAGCAGCGTATGTCCTATGACAAATCCATTCAAGTAATCTTGAAATTCGAGGACCTCATCAATGGCCGCGACGCGGACGCCATTGTGTCGCATGCCGACAACGAGCTGATCCGGGCTATCATGCGGAAATCTTCGTGAAGAGTCACTTGGTGGTGACGGTTGATTGATGGGAGCTTTTCTCGCCATGCCATTGCTGGAGCGAACGCACGTTGACTTCGTTCCTTTGTAATGCGGCGATGCCATCAGCTGCGGCCCAGGCTGCGGCCATCGTAGTAATGGTAGGTATGCGGTTGGTGACCGCGGCGCGGCGGATGGCTTTTTCGTCAAACCACGGCTCAGCACCGTGCGGCGTGTTTACCACCAGTTGAACACGATCGCCCTTGATCAGATCCACCACGTTCGGACGGCCTTCCTTGACCTTGTAAACGCGGTCAACTCCCAGCCCGGCTTTCTCCAGGCGGTCGGCAGTGCCGTGTGTAGCGACGAGACTGAAACCCATCTCAACAAAGCGGCGGGCCAATTCGATCGACTCCTGCTTGTAGCGGTCAATCACGCTGATAAAAACAGTGCCTTGCGTGGGCAGGGCCTGTCCGGCGGAAAGCTGGGCCTTGGCGAAGGCCTCGCCGAATGTATCGGCTGAGCCCATCACTTCACCGGTGGATTTCATCTCCGGGCCGAGGACTGTGTCTACGCCCGGAAACTTATTCCAGGGAAAGACCGGGGACTTGACGAAATATCCGGCACCGGTAGCCAGGTCGACGCCTTTTTCGATGTTGGAGGGCAGGAACTCGCGCAGTTTGCGGCCGGTCATCAGTCGAGCGGCAATCTTGGCCAGCGGCACGCCGGTGGCTTTGGACACGTACGGCACCGTGCGCGAAGCGCGCGGATTGACCTCAATCACG
>DATCAX010000369.1:0-11447 GCA_036512375.1 Candidatus Angelobacter sp.
CCGATCGGCGAGCCGCAGCAACTCGTGGTTACAGGTGCAGAGCGGACAAGCGCTTATCCGCTGGTGGAAAAAGTGGCAAGAGAGTTTGCTATGTCAATCCAGCAGGACGATCATCCGGAAGCCGGGCATTACTATCGCTCAGACCATTTCAGTTTGGCGCGCGTGGGAATCCCAGCTTTCAGCGTGAATGAAGGCGCCCTGTTCAAAGGGCACGATCTGGCCTGGGGCGAAGAAAAGCAGCGGGACTATGTGGCCCACCGCTATCATCAGCCTTCTGATCAGTATCGGGCGGACATGGACTTTACTGCGGACGCCAAATTGGCGAAATTCGGGTTAGTGCTGGGATGGGAAGCTGCAAATCAGGACGCTTTGGCCGGTTGGCAGCAGGGCGATGAATTTGAGAAAGCCCGAAAAGCCGGGCAGTAAGAAACAGGCATAAGAGCAAGGCTATAGAGCGCGTTGAAGGTGCCGATAGTAACGTCCGAGAAGCAGCACAGCTGAGTTACAATCTCCGCATTCCCCTAGCATAATCGGCCGAAATGTCGTTTTCGTTCCTTCAACGCGGTAGTTTGCCTGAATACGCCCGTCAGCTCATTTTGACCAGCGATGAACCCTCGCTCGTTCTGGAAGGCCTGGTCACGGGAATCGATAATCTCCGCCATGATGTCTACCTCAGTTCCAAATTCACTGAAACCGCACGGCAGCACATCTTTAAGCTCGTGGTGAAACACGGGAATGTAGAAGATCTGGTTGTAGAAGACAGGACGGTTGGGCGCCAGCCAGTACGGACACAAGGCCACGCAAACCGGCAATGGGATCCCGCAGAATTCAAGCGGCTCCTGACCGAATTGCACGGTGTGTCATTGAACCGGGCGAAAGCCGAAAACAATGTCTCACTTGATCTTCTCTTTCGCCTGGCGATACTCAAATTCCAACGCACCGAACTGGTCCATCAATATGCCCAGGCGCTGGAGCGCTGCCGTACGCGGGTGAAATCTTACGAAGCGCCGCGCCAGTCCGGCAACAGCCGCACGGTGGAAATGCGAGAACGGATTGCCGGGTTCCAGATCAATAAAAAGACCGTGCTGCGCCGGGCCGGCCAAGACCTGTTTGTGGTCCTGCGGGAAGCGGAGAAAGAAACCCTGGGACGAACCAGGCGTTCACTGTTTGGCGATGCTATGGCCGCCACGTATGAGTTGTTCCTGAACCGGCTCGTCTTTACCGAAGATGGCCAGGACAACCTCCTCAATGCTGAGCACTACGTGATGCTGGGGAATTATGATCGCGACAAAGATCGCTTTCACACCATGCGCGAAATCGCCGCGCAATACCTGAAATCGCTGGGGCTGGTAAGTGACGTGGAAGACCCGCAGGTTGACGGTCTTCTCAATGTCCCGGAAAATGCGCATGAAATCATGGCCAGCGGCACGCCCGACGACAGCGATCCCAAAGGCAAGGCGCAGAAGGCGCTGCTGAATGCATGGGCGGAGATGCTGGAGCGCGAAGGCGTAATCGGCAGTGTGATCGCGTCGTACGAAGCGGTGCCGCTGCTGGCGCAGTACTCGCCGCCGATCAACCCCCAGCAAATCAAGAACGCGCTTATCTCTCGCGAGGAGCGCAAGCGAGTAGAAACTTTGCTGGAAGAGCACGGCAAACTTTCACCCGCCGGATTGCATGCGGCGGTGAAAAAAGTGGAGAGCTGCAAACCGGCTGAGCGCGCCAAGATAGCGGCGCGGTTCTTTGCTGACTTCACGCGCTATCATCGCGATCTGCGCCGCATGGAAGCCGTGGTGGCGGCGATGGAGAACGTGAACGTTCTGGGCAATGAGCGTTTCCGCGAGCTCTCCGCCATCAACAACACGCTTTACGAATTTCTGCTGACGGAAGAACAGAAGCCGGCAGAAGAAAAAGTGATCCATCATGTGGTGTTGAAGGCCGACATCCGGGAATCGACCACGCTGACGCGCACGCTGCTGGAAAAGGGCTTGAATCCTGCGTCATATTTCAGTCTGAATTTTTACGATCCCATCAACAAGCTGCTGCCGAAATATGAAGCAAAAAAAGTCTTCATCGAAGGTGATGCGCTGATCCTGGCGCTGTTTGAACGTGAGGGCGAACCGGCGCTGGGAGTGGCGCAAACCTGCGTGCTGGCGAAAGAAATAATCCAGGTGGTTACCGCTTACAATGAGCGCTCACTTTCCGCCGGCCTGCCTAGCCTGGAGCTTGGAATCGGAATCTCCTACCAGGATTCCGCGCCCATGTACCTCATGGACGGCAACAAGAAAATCATGATCTCCAAAGCGCTGAATGAGAGTGACCGCCTCTCTTCCTGCAGCAAGGGCGTGCGACGCCTGCTGGAAGACCGCGAACTGCTGTTCAATGTCTTTGCCTTCAAAGCGGTTGAAGACGAAGAAACCGGCGGCAATCCTGACGAATTCCTTCTGCGCTACAACATTGGCGGCATTCACATCAATGAAGCTGCATTCCAAAAACTGCGCGGCGAAATTTCCCTGCAGGCATATGACCTCCAGGTGCCGATGATCTGGCAGAAGAGCGCTGTGCGTGTTTACGCGGGACTGGTGCCACTTGGTCAGGGATCATTCCATCACATCATTGTGCGCGAAGGCCTGGTCACTCACGTGGACGCCCGCGACTTCTCATTTAAGAACTCTACCGACCGGCATTACTATGAAGTCTGCACCCATCCAAAGATTTACCAGGCGATTGAAACTGTCTCAAACAATCTGGTGGCTGCGCGCTAGTCAGAAACTGCGGCGGGGAACTTTGAAAGGCACGCGGACAACCGCTTCAATATCGACCGGCGTCCCATCTTTTGTGCCGGGATGAAAGCGCCATTGTTCTAGCGCCTTCCGCGCATTCTCATTCAGCCGATCATCAAACCCTTCAAGCACTTTTACCTCGCCAACGCTGCCATCCGCATGAATGATCGCATAGAGCACAACTGTTCCTTCCACGTGGTCGTTCATCAGGTCCTGCGGATAAGCGGGGTCAACTTTGGTGATCGCTTCAGGCGCGCTCAGGTCAGATCCGCCATGGGGCGCGTTCAACTCCGCGAATCGAATGCTCCAGCTTCCGGTGGATGAAGTCAGGTTCGGCATGCTGAGCCGCATGGAATAATGCCTGCGCGTTCCGAAGACGCGCGTGTCAATGCTGTCGCGAGCTGGTTCAGTTTTGTCAGGCGTCAGCGGACGTGCCGTTGATGATGTCGCCATCACCGTTTTGCCCGTGGCTTTGCTGGGCGGAGCCGAAACATAGATGTCTGCCTGAGAGCCGCCGCTGCCGGAATTGCGTTGCGCGGTCTCCGGTCTGGCGCTTGCGCCGGAATGTCCGGAAGGGCTGGCGGCGAATTCTCCCGGCCGATTGCCTTCGGGAACAACCAGCGGTTTGGTTGGCGCGACGGGCTGGGCATTGAGCACCAGCATTTGTCCCAGAGCTTTTTCTCGAGCGGCGTTTCCATTTACCACCGGCGACGCAGGCGGCACAGCCTGTGTTTCCGGTGAAGGCAGTCCCAGATTGCCGAGGTTGCGAGTGGCAGCCGCCGGAGCGGGTGGCGCAACCTGAGGCGCGGCCATCGCCAGGGGAACGGATCGCAGCGCGTGATTGGTCGCAGCCTCTGGCGCCGGTGCGGCAACCTGAGGAGGCGCTTGCGCCGGAAGATGAAGAGCGTCGGGCTTTCGCGCCGTGACGTCTGGAGCAGGTGGGACTACGATGGTACTCTCCAACGGCAGAGACGGCATCGCGCGATGGCTGGCTGCTGCCCCAGACGGTGCAGCTACTTCCGGCTGCGCGCCGGCGGAAACGATAGCGGACGCAGCCTGCTTTGCGTCATCGGCTGAACCGGAGAAGCAATCTCTGGAACGTTCACCGGCAGCACCTGCATGGGATGGTTCATCGCCATGGGCGCACCGGGAACAGCGGTGGAAGCAATCAGGTTTGGCAAGGGAATATCCTGCTTCAGGATCACCGAACTCGGCTGCACGATAGTTTGCCGCGTGCTGATATGGTTCTCATTCGTCACTACAATCTCTTGCGGCGCGAACTCAGGATCAGCCTTCTGCGGACGCGCCCGCCGAGGCGGCACAGGCCTGGCCTTTTGCGCGTTTACCGGCGGCAGATACTCAGAAACTTCATAGTGGACCACTGTCTGATTCGGAGGCGTTTGCGGCAGGACCTGCGGCTGGTTCAGCCATGCCAGGTTCAGTGCGTAAATCGCCAGCATGACCAGGGCATGCCCCAGGAACGACTGCCGTGCCGCCTTCCACGCCACCGGGCGATGCACCAGGGCGTCTGGCCAGTATTCGCCGGGAGCGGCGCTGGTCCAGGCCGGCGCCGGGCTATGCCGAAACAAATCACCGACATTGCGCGTGAAGATGCGCAGCCACGGCTCAGGCTCCAGCACAAAGCGCAGACCTGCGTGAGAAGCCGGAAGTGCTTCATTAGAAAACGCTTTTTTTGCCGACTGCATTTAGCTTGTTCCCGGTGATTGGAAAGATTATATCTTTCATTACAACATGGCCCAGCTCATGCTTTTGCACCGAACGGTCTTTCTATCGCTGACCTTAGTCCTACTGGCGGTCGCCTGCCACGCGCAATCTCAGGCCGGCCTCTCTACTCGAGGCCAGAACAAAGCCGCCCAGGAAGACAGCGCCAACGCCACCGTGCCGCACGCCGCGGAAGATATCTCCGGCATGTACAGCTTTGTGAAGGAAGGCGAGTTCCTTCAGATCACCCTGGAGAAAGCGGCCGTCACCGGCTACATCTCACGCATGGGCGATTCCGACAGCGACAACGGCGTCTTCCTCGACCAGTTCTTCGCCAGGGCCGACGTCCAGGGCCACGACGTTTCTTTCACCACCCGTCCGCTGCACAGTGTCTGGTATGAATTCAAGGGCAGGTTCAATCGCGGTCCGGGAAAAACCAAGGGCGACGATGGCTATTACATCCTGCGCGGCACGCTCAAGGAACTTACCACTAATAATGCCGACAAGACCGTGAGCTCGCGCTCTCGCGAAGTCGAGTTCAAACTGCTGGCGCAGCCAGAGGATTCCGACGAAGCGCCGGCCAAGGCCAAGAAGCCAAAATAGGCTCCTGGCTCCTCCCATCCAATCCACGTGATCGCGCCCATCCGCGGTAAGGCATTGGCTCTTCCGATTCGCGGAGCCATGACGGCGATTTTGGCGATTCTGCTGATGCCAAAATGTACTTTTTAGTAAACACCCAGACCCTCCCCTACCCCTCCCCCTTTCATCCCAATCATCCCAGATTGGCGTAGGGTCATCCCAATCCCGCACTGGGATGCATCCCAGCCCCATCAGCCCGGTAACCAAACACTGTTTTTTACTCTTTGATCAACAGCCGACGCGAGAGATTAGCCGATTTGATTTGCCATTGCAATCGCGAAAAAGGCCATCTTGACAAACCGATCCCACGGAACAATATCGATTTTCGACCCGGTTTTCTAAATGTGGTTGTCTACTGGTGGTTTTCTACTATCGCCGACCGTCAACACTTTGGAGTTCATTTACATCAACACCTTGGGTTCTCACGCAAATGTTCCCAGCACCAGCGTGCCATCCCGAATCCCGAAAGCCGAGGCCGTGCCGAGGGTGAGAGGGTGAGGGACCTGCTCCGCTGCCGCCTCGCGTGAGCGTGAAGAACGATTTGAGCGATAAAGAAACTTGTACCGGATCCGCGCGCTCCGTTTTCATCTGCGGTAGTTTTTTTGATTCTTAATCGGCTGAGCTGCTGCCTGAGCGTGAACCAGAGATCATCAATCCCATCAGATCAGTGTGATCCGTGTTGATCAGTGGTAAGGTTTTTGTTTTTTGTCACTGAGGATCTTACGAGGGGTCGACCTTCCAGAAATATCCCGCGCGGAACGGCGGGTTTCTGCCTTCAGTAAAGAGTCGGATGGAGGAAACCGTAACTCGCATCCCGGCCATATCGATTGCTGCCAGCCCCAGTTGGTCCCAGACTTCCACAACAATTCCCTTGTCCATCACGCGGTCCAGCAGGTCGTGCTCGCTGGCAAACTCCGTGCTCAGACGCATGCGCACCGCTCCCATCAGGTCTTTAGACGTCTTCTTGAAGCGGCGCAAAATTGGCAACACTTTCTGCCAGGGGACAGCTTGCTATTTACTATACGCTAAACAATTCCGAGTAGCGGGAATATCGCTGCGCGACCCTTGTGAGACACTGCTTCGCTCGCATGCCACGTAAACGCACTGGTACGTGAGTACAAAATCGTGTGGGAGTACAAGACCAATGTGCGATCACGAAGCTGGCGTCGATCATGAGACTTGTGTGGGATCAGCAAGATCGTGTAGCACGGCCGCCCCCTGGCCGCCGGGTTTCGATGTCCTCACCGTGGAAGCGTCACATCCGCAGAAGAGATTTGCAGTGCCAAAATTCGTCATCCCGATGGCCGTGAGCGAGCACGCGCTGTCTTCAGCGTGCGAGTAGGCCAGAGGGACCTTGCGTTTAGGATTCACGAAAAAGCAGAGAAACTTGTCATGCTGAGCGAAGCGCCACGGCCCTGTCTATTGGGTAGCGCTGAACGGCGCGGAGTCGAAGCATCCCGAAAGTGTATTATTGACCACGCCGTTTCAAGGCGTTCTCACGAACGGCGTAACAGTCAACCAAGAGCCTGCGGCAACGAGATAACCTAGCAGGACGTGAGTCAGGGGACGGGAAAGACCTTTAATCGGAGGCTTCGTCCGAGAGTCAAGACTTTTTCTTTGACCTCAATCGCGACCGAGCGTTCAGAAGCTCAAGAACACGGACGTTCTCCCAGAGCAATACCGCACGGTTTTCTTTCATTACGGCTCGAATATCGCCGTCTTGTGAGACTACAAAGCCGATGCTAGCGGGGTACTTGTCGCAGAAACGCATCATGGATCGATGTCTCATACCAAAATGCTCAACATCCAATTGCCGAGTTTTTGTCCCCGAAGCATTCAAAGCCTGAAGCAGTTTTGGAGGATCCTCATCAACTTTAACCTCTACTCCAAAACCTTTTACGGACAGATCGCCGTCAAGCCAAACGAGGCCATCAACCCGGGACAGCGAAGCAATGAATCGAATGCACCCCGTGACCTCGTCCCGAATATCCTCGCGCTCATTCCGATGGACAACTTCATCCAGATATAACTCTACCGGCATTTGCTGTTGATTCCGTTCCGTGTATCTTGAGTAAATCTGATCTGAATAATACGTCTCAAGGATTCGTTGATGGCCGTATCTCCGTAGTGCCCTCTTAAGCCGGTCATATTCAATCGCGTACTTCCTTCTCAAGTCGTCTTTACCGCGATCTGAGATTAGCAACGCACCACCATGCTTGTATCGTTGGATTCCAATCAATATCCTGCAAAGGGTCGAAATCCATTGGCCTCTGAGAGAATCGCCCCAATGGTCGCGCTCCGAATAGATTTTCTTGCCAACATCATTATGAACGAGATCGACAAACCGATTTAGCGACGAAGCCAAACGCCCACGCACCGGACCACGCGAAAAGACGGCCAATTGCTTCTCAATGAAGACTTGTTTCTTTAGAGCGCCAAGAAGAACAAAACGCTTGTACACCGCGATCTCGCCGGTTCCCTCAATTACTGCCTGGAACATTCCGGGCATCTCTGGTCCTTCATTATTTTCCCGAAAAACAAACGCGTTATAGTGAACGCTTTGGTCTACCGCTCCCCATATCTTTAAATCGCTACCGCTTGCCCAAACCGCGAGCGTCGACGCCCACGGATCAGCCGCTTTGGCAAGCTTCGCCAAGTTTGGGACACTGAATGGAATCTCAGATTCGAAAGTCACCGTTTGCCATCGGTCGGCCACGATGCGTTCGGGCGGACGGGGATCTGGATCATCACGATTAATGAATGCGATTCTGCACCGAATCGGCTCACCCTCTTCGGTACGCAGGCTAGCGTAGAACAGTGTTTCTATAAGCCGACGAAGAGTTTCCACGCCCGGTGGTCTTTTTTCCCGCCCGCTGAGATGGTCATGTTTCCCGCCCGCTGAGATGGTCATGAATTTTTATTGCTAAGGCTTTAAAACTGTCGATGCTCATCGATCTAGCTTTCCAAAAACATCAATTTCTGAATTCAGTTTTGGGACGTGGAATTCTTGTTCGGGGCCGACTGCTGAGCCAATCTTTATCAGGGCGGTTCACTGTCTTTTGACTATATGTCTGTAATCGGATCCTTCCATCTCCACTACGTGGCACATCTCTCTCAAGCGTGAAACCATGTCTTCGCCGATCTTCTCCTGCAGCAGTATGTCCTTTGGCTTCTTTTGGTCTAATGAATAGTTGGTCGTTATCAGCGTCGTGTGCTTCTTGGCATATCTTCCGCCGATGATTTCCCTTATCTTGTCCAGCACCCATTCGCTGGCCTTGACCTTACCGAGTTCGTCCAGTAGCAGCACCTCCACGTTGATAACGTGGTTTAGAATCTGGCTCTCTGTTTCCCAGCGATTGCCGTCCGGGTCAGTGAAATACTTCAGACCGCCATTATCGTTGAAAGAGTTGCGGATCTCTGTCAATAGGTCCGCGTAAGAATAGAAGAGCCCGCTATGGCCGGCTAGTACCAGCTCACGGAGCGCCGCGCAGGCCAAATGGGTTTTTCCGATACCAACAGGACCAACGAACAGCAGCCCGGCTTTTTCTCCTGGGTACTCTTCCACCATCTTCGCCGCGGTAAATCGGGCCCGCTCCAGGGATCCGCCGGGATAATCAATCTGGTAATCGCCGAAACCACCGGCGTAGCGTTCCGGAATGCGCGCGGCTTTGAGTAATTGTGCTTGGCGACGTTGATAAAAGCAATCGCATCGGATCGCTACCTCACGAGACCGAGAAGGGTCACGCTTGTCCGGGACGCTCTCAATTTTCCAAGTAGATCCGTGGCACTGCGGGCACTCACTCACTTTGCACCTATTCCTCCATATAACGCCGTACGACACCGAATCAGAACGCCAGGAAAGCCTTAGTAACCAGGGGGCTCTTCGTTCGTCGTGTTCGTAAACCTTGTTGAACTCTTGATGAACGCCAGCTTCACTATACCGGTGGGGCCGTTGCGCTGTTTGGCGATAACCAGCTCCGCCTTACCTTGGAGATCGGGATCGTCAGGCTTGTAAACCTCTTCGCGGAAGATGAAGGCCACAACGTCGGCGTCCTGCTCAATGGCGCCGGATTCGCGCAGGTCAGATAGTTGCGGACGGTTATTGCCAGTACGGCTTTCCGGGGCGCGGCTGAGCTGTGAGAGAGCGATAACCGGGCAGCGCATCTCTTTGGCCAGGCCTTTCAGGCCGCGCGAAATTGCCGACACTTCCTGCGTGCGGTTTTCATAGCGCTTGCCCCCGCCGGTGGGTGTGCCCGCGACGAGTTGCAGGTAATCAACAATGATCAGGTCCAGACGGCCTTGCGCCTGTTGCAGGCGACGGCACTTGGCGCGCATTTCAGAAAGCGAGATGCCCGGTGTGTCGTCAATGAAAATGGGTGCTTCCACCAGCGCGGCCAGTCCGGTCACCAGTTTGTGATAATCGTCGCGGCTTAGAAAACCGGTGCGCAGTTTGTGGGAATCCACCATGGCCTGCGAACAGAGAAGGCGCAGCAGCAGTGATTCGCGCGACATTTCCAGCGAGAACACGCCCACAACTTTGTTATCGCGCACGGCGGCGTTCTCGGCGATGTTGATGGCGAAGGCGGTCTTGCCCATGGAAGGACGTCCGGCAATGATCACCAGATCAGACTTTTGCAGGCCGCTGGTCATTCCGTCCAGGTCTTCAAAGTGCGTTTCCAGCCCCGTGATGCGCTGGCCCTGTTCGTACAGCTTGTCAATGGAGCCGAACGAGAGCTTTACGATCTCCGGGATTCCCATAAAGCCCTGGCCGATGCGCTGCTCCGCCACCTTGAAGATGGCCGACTCGGCGGAGTCGATAATTTCTTCCGCCGGTGCTTCCTGTTCGTACGCCTGCTGGATGGCGCTGGTGGCGGCGTGAATCAGTCCGCGCAGCAGCGCTTTGTCTTTCACGATTTTTACGTACTGCTCAATGTTCTTGACGCGGGGCAGTCCGTCAGTAAGCGACGTAACGTAGGCCACGCCACCGACCGACTCAATCTCTTTATGCTGTCCCAGTTGTTCGGTAAGAGTGACGAAGTCGACGGGCTTGCCGGTTTCAGCCAGCTCCATCATGCGGAGGTAAATACGGCGATGGGAGTCGAGAGAAAAATCTTCGGCGCGAAGATGCTCCGCCGCCTGCGGATAGGAGGAGTTGTCCAGCAGGATTGCGCCCAGGATCGCGCGCTCTGCATCCATGCTGGCGGGCATTCCGCGATCAAGAATACGGTCAGTAGTCGCCATTCAAAGTCTCAGAAGTGCTTTTGCTTCCCCCATAATAACCCGATAATTAGCTGGCGAAAACCCAGAGAAGCGCGGCCAGTTCCGAACATTCGTTAAATCTCTGGTTTCGAAGTCGAATCAAGCCAGCCTGCTGATGATTGGGCCTCCGCCTTTGCATATGCCGGATTACTGCTATCGGAAACTGGGTGGAGCAGGCCTTCAGGCCTGCGTTAAGTTGCTAAAATTCCGGGGCTTTAGCCCCTGAAAATGCACGAAAGTAAACCCGGCCTGTACCAGCCATACAGACCGGGCTAGCGGGGTGGATGTTCCTGCGTCGCTCTGTTGCCGAAGCGGCGTCTGGCAGTTCAGCCGAGTTTCTCTCACGCTCATTCCTTGCGGAATGAGATACGGCTTTTGGTCGCAGCCCGCGGCCAAGGCCAACGCAGATTAAACTCCGGCACGATCCCTTGAGTGTGCCGCCGGTTCCTTTGAACCGAACCTCAACTGTCGATAAGAAACATTCACACTTGAGTATTGAAAATATCTACGAACGGTGGAGCGTCTGCAAGCAGAGATCCGGAGGATCAAGAGGATTGCGGTGATTTTCCTGTGCATAACAAACGTTGTCTGTGGATAGAGGTGGAAAAGTGGTTCTTAATTTCAACTGCGGCGCTGACTCGATCTCGCATGGACAATGACAGCTTACGGCTCAACGTAAATTCGGTGCACTCTTTCTCCCAGGCGAGTGAGAAGTTCATAAGAAATGGTTCCCGCCATCTGCGAAACCTGTTCAGGGCGAAGCGTGTGGCCGTTATGAGTGCCATAGAGCAGAACTTCAGCGCCAATGCTTGCGTCAGGAATGTCAGTGAGGTCAATCTGCATCTGGTCCATGCTGATGCGGCCCACGATCGGCGCAGTACGGCCTTCCACCAGCACTTGACCTGCGCCGGAAAGTTGCCAGGGAAGGCCATCGTCATAGCCAAAGGGCACAATGCCGACTTTAGTGCGGCGCTTCGTGGTGAAAGTGCGGTTATAGCCCAGAGTATCGCCCGGAGCGAACTCCTGGATGCTGGTGATGCGGCTGGT
>DATCAX010000370.1:0-5729 GCA_036512375.1 Candidatus Angelobacter sp.
TGGCGATTGCGATTGGAGCGGTAGGCTGCATTTGGGCCGGCGCAGCCAGTGATCGACTGCAAGACCAGACGGCTGACATTCGAGTGGCCCAGCGCGCGCGAGTCACGATCATCGCCATGGCGATCAGTTCCGTCTGCTGCGTACTGGCTGCGCTGGTGCTGCATCGTCCCATGATTCTTGTTCCGCTGTCGCTGATCTGGGGAATCGCCGTGATTGCCGATTCTGCGCAATTCTCCACGATCATCAGCGAAGTCTCTGACAAGAACTATGTTGGCACGGCCTTGACTTGCCAGGTGGCGCTGGGTTTTTTACTGACGGCCGGAGTTATTCGGCTAATGGCGGCGATTGCAGCTCGTTACGGCTGGAACTGGGCCCTGGCTAGCATGGCCCTGGGGCCGCTATTCGGCATCTGGGCGATGAGCGGACTGCTTCCCGGCGGGCAGAAGAAGGCGGCCTGACACCCCAGCCATGCGCGTCCATTTGGCAATCACTCGGAAATTAACTCTATACGTCTTTTGCCGCGTGTAGGTGCCGTGTCCGGCCCGATGCAGGTGTAAGAGCACGCCGTTCCGGCGCGCCCACTTGGCCATTGACTGAATCGCCGTATAGCCAATCGTCAGGTCAATCATCACGATAATGCTGCCCAATTCGCGGGCAAACTCGGCGCGCTCGTACATCTCTTCCATGGTGCCGGCGGTGATATTTAGCGCAATCCTTGAGGCGGCAAGATAATGCCCTTTAATCTCGCCGCTTGCTGCTACGGCTCGGTTCACAGCTTCCATGCAGAACAGATAACGATCAGGCCAGCGCATAAAGGGCTGGCTGTTGATGTTCTCATCGTCCGTACTGAAATCCAGGCCGCGGCACAATGCTTCGTACACTACGCGGCCGTAGTTACGGGAGCGGCAGGTGTTCAGCCACAGGACGCTCTGGTGCTTATAAGTTTGATGCCTGCAGGGACCCACGGCAAAGGGCTACAGGAGATCACCGTACCGAGCGGGATCCGGGCCGTACAGTTTTCTTTACCGGCACCCGCAGATTTGCGCGGCGAAGTCCTGGCGGACCTTTTGAATGACAATAATCAGGTAATCACAACTCTCTCAGGAATCTACCGGCAACAAATCGGCGATAAACAAGTACTCATCGTAACTTTGTCGCGGGATTATCTGCGCAACGGAAATTATTTCCTGCGAATCCGCGGTAGATCGCCAGATCCAATTCAACATCAGTATTCGTTTAAGGTGCTGAGTCGTTAGGTTCAGATCAGCTCACGCAGCAGTTCCAAAATCATGCAAGTTGTTGATTTTATGGCGCGCCCTGAGAGATTCGAACTCCCGGCCTTCTGATTCGTAGTCAGACGCTCTATCCAGCTGAGCTAAGGGCGCGCAGGCTGCAGAAGCAACCCAACCATTTTAGCAAAGCGCTTGAAATCTGTCCCCTCCGTTTTAGCAAAACGTCTGAATTTAATACAGCATAGTAAAGCTTCTCACTCTTTCCCTGCGCCGCTAACTAGTCCCGAAAATACAAATTTGCAATTTGGCGCTGAAAATTTACAATCGCCGGGAATGCTGACAAGCTGGCACACGGCACTGGAAATTGCGTTGCGCACTACGGCGGTCTATGCTCTGGTGCTTGTCGGAATTCGTCTGACCGGAAAGCGTGAAGTGGGACAGATGACGCCGTTTGATCTCACACTTCTTTTGCTGCTCAGCAACTCTGTACAAAATGCCATGACTGGTCCGGACAACTCCCTGATGGGCGGCGCCGTGGCTGCGTTGGTCCTGCTAACACTGAATTTCCTGCTGGCTGAGGTTTCTGGGTTGAATCGCCGGTTCCGCAAGATGATCCAGGGATCACCGACACTCCTTATCCACAACGGCGAATGTATTACCAGTCATATGGCAAAAGAACACATTTCCATGGACGAGCTCAACCGCGCCCTGCGCGAACATGGGGTCGCATGCATTGGCGACGCAGCCCTGGCGGTACTGGAAGTGGATGGTTCCATCAGCATCTTGAAATATGATGATGTCCCAGACCAGGTGCGGCCTCAAAAGCGACTTAAATTTTTGCACCGGCATTGATGGGCTTTAGGATAGAAGAGAAAAGATCATCTCCGATAGCGCGTACAAGTCTTTCTGGCCGCAGTGCATTTTCCTCAGTCACGTTGAAACAAGAAGGAAACAATGAACGTAGAAGAACTCAAAGAAGGCGCGGAACACGCACATAACAGTGGTGAGAAGCGGATTGGGCTGACCATGGCGATCGTGGCCGTTTTGCTGGCAATGGCCACACTGATGGGTCATCGTGCACATACCGAAGAAGGTCTGATGCAGGGCAAGATCGTGGACGAGTGGAACTTTTACCAGGCAAAACACAGTCGCGCCCATGAATATGGCGCCATCGCCGAAGTTGCGGCGCTGCTGCCGAACGGTAAAGATCTGGCGCTGAAAGACTATAAAAAATCGTTGGACGAGGAATGCGGTATGCCACCGGAACATGGATGCAGCAGCCCGGCCAAGGATTCCTCGTTACTGCGGCCGTTATTAGCGCCAGCGCTGCCAGGGGACGGCAGCAAGGGAAATAAGACGGAGCAGGAATCGGCTGGTAAGCACGATGTCCCCGTCAAGGAAAATGCAGTGCAGGAGACTGGCAAAGATGCTGCTGCTGCCAAAGAGCAGCATGAAAACAAATCTTCCAGTCGCAAACCAGGCGCGGTGAATATCCAGGAGAGCGCAAAAGAAATGGAGCATGAGAGGGAAATGGTGGAGCGGCGCGCCAACTACTATGACGGCGCGGAACTGTTCCTGGAAATTTCCATCGTTCTCTGTTCCATAGCGCTGCTGGCGGAAGCGAAACTTTTCTGGCAGCTTTCTTTCATCACCACGATCCTGGGAATTAGCGTTGCCCTCGTTGGATTTCTGGGGCTTAATTGATCTCGTAATCTTCGGGTTGGAAATTGTTCGATGCCCAGAATTTACCTAGCCACCTCCAACCCGGGGAAAGTTCGCGAGTTCCGTGAAGCAGCCCAGGCGCTGGCGGTGGCGCTCGATCCTCTACCTGGGATGGCCGGCTTGACGCCTGCTATCGAAGATGGCGCCACGTTCGAACAAAACGCCCGGATCAAAGCCGAATATTACAGTCGCTTCGCGCCAGACGAGTTGGTGCTGGCGGAAGATTCCGGCCTGGCGGTTGAAGCCCTCAACGGCGCTCCGGGCGTGCATTCCGCACGCTATGCAGCGGTGCTTCATTCGGGCGCGCCGTCAGATCAAAACTCAGACGATCAGGCCAACAACGCGGCCCTCATTTCCCAACTGGAGCGCGTCAAGGGCAATCCGCATTCGGGAAAATATGTATGCGTCATTGCTCTGGCTCGCGACGGCCAGGCCCTGGCGACGTTCACCGGTGAAGCACCGGGAGAAATCCTTACCATCCCGCGTGGGACCCAGGGCTTCGGATATGATCCGCTGTTTTACTTCCCTGCTCTTGGCAAGACGTTCGCTGAACTTTCTCTCGAGCAAAAACGCGAACATAGCCATCGCGGAAAAGCGTTCCGGCTGTTTCTGGATTGGTATTCGAAATCGGCCACAGTGTGCGTGCCTTGAAGCAGGCAGAGAGCCTGCTCTATTTAAGCATTTCGATTGCTTCTTTTTTAACTTTTTTTACGTCCGCCTGCCACTTTGTTCCATCCTGAAACTGAAGTTCCGCGACATAAACAATGACGCCTGTGGGATGTTTAGACAGATCGTCTTTGGAGGGAACGGTGCTCGCTGGTATGTCAAATGTTGCGGTGGTATCCACTTTTTCGGGCACAGTCACAAAATCGCCCCGGCCCATCCTGATCTCATCCTTTTTAACTGATACCCAGCCAAGGCGGTAAATCTGGACCTTGTTATGGCTCTTATTTTCCAGACGGGCGTCGAGCAGCAGATTGTCAGCCCCAAAAGAAGCTTGGACGATGTGAACAGGATCGTCCGCCTGGCGCGCAAAGAGCATCAACGTCTCTTGACCGCTGTTTTGGGGAGTTGAACAGATCCCGAGCAGCGAGCGTTGTGTCGCCATGACCGCGATCAGGCAAAAGATAAAAGCCAGCAGTTTCTTCACACCCCACCCCTAGCCCAAGAGTGCCGTCAACGGCCGCAGCATGCGACAATAGCGCCACCTTTGGGCTTTCGCATCGTACACCTTAAGCTGAGTTTCTCAATACAAATTTGCGCTCGAGGGGCAGCCTCGTCCGCCAAAATTAGAAGTTGCGCTACCCGGTAAATCCAAGTAAATTCAAGGTTCTCTCATGGCTAAACGGCCTTCACAAGCAGCTACCCGGTCAGCTAACGGCACATCAGACAAGTACCAGCGCATCCTGGATGCGGCCATTGAAGTCATCGCGGAGCACGGATTCTTCCACTCGCGCGTTGCGGAAATTGCCGATCGCGCCGGGGTAGCCGATGGCACGATCTATCTTTATTTCAAGAATAAAGACGAGTTGCTGATGGCGGCCATAGACTCCGCGTTCCATCGGTTCATTCAGCGGGCGCGAAGCTCCCTGGACCAGGTAACTGATCCGCGGGAAAAACTACGCCGCATGGCCTTTCTTCACCTGGAATCGCTGGGCTCGAACCGCAGCCTGGCCATTGTTTTCCAGACTGAATTGAGGCACAGCGCCAAGTTTCTTGGCCAGTTTTCCCATAACCTGCTGGTGGAATATTTTGACGTGATCAAAGGGGTTTTACGCGAAGGCCAGGAGGCCGGCGTTTTCCGGGCCGACATCTCCATTACCATCGCGGCCCATTGCTTCTTTGGCGCTGTTGATGAGATAGTAACCACGTGGATCCTTTCCGATCGCGACCGGGACCGCGACTATCACCTCTCCAGCCTGACCGATTCAGTCGTGGCAATTGTCCTTAAAGGGGTGGAAACGGGCTATTAAGTATGGAAATCAGCACCCTGGTCGACATTTTCTTTACTTCCATTGCGTATGACGTAGAGCGCCACGTCATGTTCAAGCGCGGCACTGCATGGCAGGTCATCTCCTCCCGCCAACTCTATGGCTACGTGGTCATGCTTGCCCGCGCCTTGAAACAATGGGGTATTCGCAAGGGAGACCGCGTTGCCATCCTGAGTGAAAATCGCCCCGAGTGGATGATTGCTGACTTCGCGTGCGTGACGACCGGCATTGTGGACGTGCCTATATATGCGACGCTGACGGCGGACCAGACTCTGTATCTTTTGCAGAATTCGCGAGCGCGAGTGATTTTTGTTTCCACGCTCGAGCAGTTGCGGAAGGTGCAATCGATTCAGGCACAGACTTCGCTGGAAAAGATCGTCGTGATGGACGATGTGAGCGAAGGCAACGTGATTCCCATGTGGTCGCTGATCAAAGGGGCGTCTCAGGAACAGGATCCGCAATTCGACGAAGAGGCTCATCGAATCCAGCCCGACGACCTGGCTACCCTGATCTATACCTCGGGAACCACTGGAACGTCCAAAGGCGTAATGCTCAGCCACGGCAATCTCACGGCTTGCGCCATCATGGCCCAGAAGCAGGCTGAGTGGACTTCCTCCGATGTTTATCTCTCATTTCTTCCTCTATCGCACGTTACGGCGAGGCACGTGGACTATACCTGTTATCTGGGCGGGGTATGCCTGGCTTATTGTGCAGTTTTTGACCAACTTCCCCAGATGCTTCAGGAAGCCAGGCCCACCATCATTGTTGGTGTGCCGCGCGTCTA
>DATCAX010000371.1:0-2251 GCA_036512375.1 Candidatus Angelobacter sp.
CGACGGCTGGTTGGGGCGAAAGATCCTGTTCGGGTTACGCAGTTGAATGTCGCCGACCATGTTAAGAGCTTCATCGATACGGGAATTGAATGGGAAAAGACCTACCAGTATTGGATAGTCCCCGTCACGTTGTGGCAGGACGGCAACCGCAAAGGTGAAATTGAGGGCGAGGACTCACCCGTCGTCGACGTGCTGGCGCACGATTCATTCCCACCGGCAAACCCCTCTGGCATTCAGGCCGTCTTTAGCGCCGCAGCCCCAAACTCCTTTATCGATATCACCTGGACAGCCAACACCGAACCTGATTTGGATGGCTACAACGTTTATCGACACAGTGGAAAAGAGCCGCCGAAGAAGATCAATTCAGAGCTGGTCAAAACGCCGCGATTCCCTGATCCAGGAATTCAGCCGGGAATGAAATATTTTTACTCCGTCACAGCGGTAGACCTGCGCGGTAATGAGAGCGGCAAATCCGAAGAAACTTCAGAAACCGTGCCAAAAGACTAGCCAACATTCTTCCGGGCGCTTTGCTGATTGCGTTCCCCTGATTTGACTGTCCTGCAATGGGTAAGCTAGCCTCATTAGCTGGCCTGCAGGCTCGACGTGAGCGCATGCAGGCCCTGCCTTTGGCGGCAAGAGGTGGTAGCAGGACAAGGCCAGCTTGCATCAGCTCATCGGAGGCCGCAATCAAATGAAAGTTCTGCGTAAATTTCTGATTTTTAAGCTGGTTGTCTGCTGTGTGGCAATGGCTGAGCTGAGCCACGCGCAGGGGCTGCGGCCGGTACATGCCAAGAGTGCGATGGTGGTCAGCGTTCACCAGCAGGCTTCCCAGATAGGCGCAGACATTCTGCATCAGGGCGGTAATGCCGTGGATGCAGCCGTCGCGACCGGATTTGCTCTGGCGGTGGTCCATCCTGCGGCAGGAAATATTGGTGGCGGCGGCTTCATGCTGCTGCGCAAAGCCAACGGAGAGCTGCACTTCCTCGATTTTCGCGAAAAAGCTCCTAAAGCCGCCAGCCGTGACATGTATCTGGATGCGCAAGGCAACGTGGTTCCGAACGCAAGTTTGACCGGCTACAAAGCTGCTGGCGTGCCTGGCTCCGTGGCTGGACTGGTTTATGCGGAACTTCACTGGGGCAAGCTTTCACTCAGGGCCGTGATGCAGCCCGCCATCCGTTTGGCACGCGAAGGCGTGCGGCTGACCTATGAAGAAGCACAGTCGATGCATCACCCGGAGCTGGCGCAGTTTGCTGACTCCAAACGGATATTCCAGCGCAACGGAAAGTTTTACGAGTCCGGCGAAGTATTCCGGCAGCCCGAACTAGCCAGAACACTGGAGCGGATTGCCGCTAATCCCAAAGCCAATGAATTCTACAAAGGCGCGCTGGCACGCGAGTTGGCGGCAGAGGTCCAGCGCGGCGGCGGCCTGATTACAGCGGAAGACCTGGCTGAGTATGAAGTGAAGGAACGCCAGCCGATCAAGGGAACCTATCGAGGATATGAAATCATCAGCGCACCGCCGCCAAGTTCCGGCGGTATCACCATGATGGAGACGCTGAACATCCTGGAAGGCTACAATCTGGGTAAGATGGGCAATCGTTCGGCCGACGCCATCCACGTGACCGCAGAAGCTTTTCGTCGAGCGTTCTTTGATCGCGCGGAATTGCTGGGTGATTCAGACTTCGCTCAGATCCCCGTTGCCCAGTTGATTGACAAAAAATATGCGGACGGATGGCGCCAGTCGCTGGACATGATGCGCGCCACGGACAGTAAAGACATCCGCCGGCCTGCAGGCTTTGGCGAACTTGACCGCTCGGCAGAAGTGCATCCGCCCTTCACGGGACGCGAATCAAACAACACCACACACTATTCCGTTGTGGACGCACAGGGAAATGCCGTGGCCGTAACCACTACATTGAATGACAGCTTTGGGTCAGCCGTCACCGCCGGCAAGCTCGGCTTCCTGCTGAACGATGAAATGGATGACTTCACTTCCAAGCCGGGCGTACCGAACGGCTACGGATTGATCCAGGGTGAGGCCAATGCTATTGCGCCGGGCAAGCGTCCGTTGAGCGCCATGGCGCCAACAATCGTTTTGAAAGACGGTAAGCTATTTATGGTGCTGGGCTCCCCCGGCGGACCGCGGATCATCAGCACGGTGGCCAACATCCTGATGGGCGTGATCGATTACGGGCTGGATGTTCAACAGGCGGTGAACGCGCCGCGCTTCCATCACCAATGGCAGCCGGAT
>DATCAX010000372.1:0-4662 GCA_036512375.1 Candidatus Angelobacter sp.
CAAGCTTGAATGCCCGCATCTTTTCCAGTCCTTCCTGAGATTCAGCCATGATGCGGCGAATGTCGGCCTTCTGCTCATCGCTCAGCCGGTCACCGTATTTGCGAAGGATTGAGGCGACTTTCATCTCGACCTCAGCCTGGGCTGAGGCAGAAAGTTTGGCCATGGCGGCGCGGGTTTTTTCTTCTGGCGACAGGTTCCCGCCAGCCGCGGCGGTTTGGGCAAGAAAATCGGCTGGGAGGGCGTTTCCCTTTGAAATCAATGCTGTAGTGGCAGCCGCAGCCGCGCCAAGGGCAAACTGGCGCCGGCCCAGCAAAAACTTGGACATCCCGTGTTCTCCGTTTAGCAAGGTCTACGCCGGGAGAGTATATGAAGGGCGTCTTCACCGTCAAACATGGGCGAGAACCTGGCGTGCAAACGCGGGGCAGCAGCCTGCATCCAAATAATGGCCTCTCGTCTCAGCTCAAATTCACGGATGGTTTGCCCATGGCACGCTGGATTGCTTTTGACCAGGATACGACTTCCATTCTCCGTTCGACCCTGGCGCAGGGTACAAGAATTGACACACTCCTCCGCGGGCCGGTGGATTACGCGCTGGCCAGGCCCAGCGCAGTGATTGCCGTGTTGCCCGCAGCCGGCGGCAATGGTCTTGGCATTGCAACGTTCCGTCGCGTACGCGCCGCTGTGGCTCAACGCGCTGCAACGGAACAATTCCGAAGCTTTACTCCTGCACAGCCTGCTGTTCATCAGGCGTCCACGCGCGCCGGCGGCTTTCTGGGGCTGCGCGACGAGGCAGTTTTCGACGACGAAGCAGCCCAGGAGAAAAAGGGCTGGTGGCGGAATTTCTGGGATGAGTGATTTTTCTGAAATCCCGAATCCCGCGTAGCGGGTGAGGGAGCCCTATGGCCATCCGGCATCTTGATTCTATGGTGGACTAGTCTTAGCCGCGAATTTACACGAATCGTCGCGAATCTTTTTCTGAAATCTCGAGCGCAGCGAGTAACAAGATTATTTGTGAGAACGTCTTTACGCGCTCAACAGTATCTTCGCTTAAGCCATTTCAAGGGGCTCCGCTCAGGACAACAGCTCTAACCTTTTGGACTAGCGCACTCACCACTTAGACTGATAGTTGAACCACCGCCGGCATTTCAGATACCAGCCATTTCAGTTGGAAGAAAGTTCCATTTGTAAAAGGAGAAGTCATGCAAAAGCGCAAACTTGGAAAAAGCAACCTGGAAGTTTCAGCCATTGGGCTGGGCTGCATGGGCATGAGCTTTGGCTTCGGCCCGGCCATGGACAAGAACGAAGGAATCGCACTGATTCGAGCGACCGTCGAACACGGCGTTACATTCTTTGATACCGCCGAAGTGTATGGCCCGTTCACCAACGAAGAGCTGGTAGGCGAAGCGCTTGCTCCTTTACGCAGTCAGGTGAAGATCGCCACCAAATTCGGTTTCAAAATAGATCCTAAATCGGGGCGGAATCTGGGAGAGGTGGACAGCCGGCCGGAACACATCAAGGAAGTGGCTGAGGCCTCGCTGAAGCGGCTCAAGACCGATGTGATCGATCTGTTCTATCAACATCGGGTTGATCCCAACGTGCCAATCGAAGACGTGGCAGGAGCGGTGAAGGACTTGATTCAGCAAGGCAAGGTGAAACACTTTGGCCTTTCTGAAGCAGGCGTGCAAGTGATCCGTCGCGCACACGCGGTTCAGCCGGTCACGGCACTCCAGAGCGAATACTCACTCTGGTGGCGAGAGCCCGAAGCCGAAATATTGCCGACGCTTGAGGAACTCGGCATTGGCTTCGTTCCATTCAGCCCCCTGGGAAAAGGTTTTCTCACGGGCAAGATCACTGAAGAGACAAAGTTCGATCAGACCGATTTCCGTAACATCGTGCCGCGATTCACGGCGGAGAACCGCAAAGCAAACCAGGCCGTCGTGGACTTGGTCACCAAATTCGCAGCACAGAAGAAGGCCACACCTGCGCAGATCGCGCTGGCGTGGATTCTGGCGCAGAAGCCCTGGATGGTTCCCATTCCTGGCACAACCAAGTTGCACCGGCTGGAAGAAAACATCGGCGCGGCTAGCGTTCAACTAACACCCGATGATCTGGCTGAAATCGAAAACGCATCCGCAAAGATCAAGGTGGAAGGAGCTCGCTACCCGGAGAACCTGCAGAAACTGGTCAACCGCTAAAGTCGCGAGCTGAAAAACGGAAAACAAAAGGCGCTGTTTGGTATTGGAGCGGCGGCATTGCTGCTGCTATTTGTGGGCATTCACAATGCATGGGATGCCGTCATGTACCACGTATTTGACAACAAACCGACAAGTTAGAGAAATAGTGAAAAACATCATTAGGTTTCGGGATTCAAGAAGCTGATGGGGTTTCCTCGCTTGCGCTTCGGGATTTCAGAAAAAGCTCAGTGAACCTGCCTTATTTGGAAGGAATGCCAAAATATTCGTTCGCCACTTGCAGGAGATCTATGTCAGTCATGACGCCATACTCAATGCGAGGGAGCTTGCCGGGTGTAATTAAGTAGTATCCGACATCCACCTTTACGGGCTTGAACGTTATCAGTCTGTTTCCAACCCGCAACCGAAATGAGTGCGCGTAGAGTTCATGAAATTCGATTCCCGCCTTTCTAAGCGGCTCTCGAGCCTTTCTTGCATACAGCTCGAAATCCGCCAACGCCTCATTCGTGTCGGGATCTTTCTCCAGTTTCGCCCGCGTAACTGGTTCGAAAAATGCCACAACGGTCGGTCCGTGCACAACGACAAGAGGCTTCTTTTCTGCCGCGGCTGGCGCGAATGAGGCGCCAAGAGCGCATAGAGCAACGCAGGCTATCGAGGACATCAGTCGTTTCATACGGCAAATGTACAGCGGCTGAGGGTGAAGGTTTTCTGCTTTAGCCATTTCCCAGATTGTTCAAAGCAGTGGCTAAAGCCAATTGTGTTTTGGCCGATACGGCAACGGCTGAAGCCGTGCCCTGATACGAACTAAAGGTTCGTGACTTTCTCCACACCAAAAAATATTCGAACCGATAGGGGTCCCTCGCTTCGCTTCGGGATAAAAACTAGAAAGTAAACGACAAACCGCCACGCAGGGAGCGGGCGGACTGAACCATATATACGGTGCGTCCATCCTGGCCCATCACGGGAACATAGCCCTGGGCCAGCAGGTTGCGCAGGTCAAGCAGCGCGTCCATTTTGGCGGGGATGAAGGATGTTCCGGGGATTGGCTGGCGGATGAAGACGCTAAGATAAGGATCGGTTTGGCCGGGCGAGGAGTTGAATGCGTCGACGGCGGAGAGCGTGTTGCCGCTGGTCCATTTATAGGAGGCGATCCAGCGCGTGCCAGTAGAGGGGATGTGGCCATAAAGCTTAGTCCCCACCGAATGCTGGCGGCTGGCGCTCATGGCCTGCGCCAAAGCCTGCCATTCAGCGGCTGATTCCGCCACAATCGCCTGGCCGGTGGCATAGTCTACGGTAGCCGTAAGGTCTTCTGAAAGCTTGCGCTGCACTACCACTCGAGCGCCGGTACTGCTTACGCCTGGGCCATAACCGTATGAGAATGTGCCGGAATAAACGTCAGGCAGCACATCATCGGAATAGCCGGAAGGATCGCCTGCGCCGGTTAGCACCGCGTTATGAACCTGGTCAAAGAACGCAGCCAGTTGCACGCTGGTATCACCCATGCGTCGTGCAATGGAAAGCTCATGATGGGAAGCTTTTTCCACTTCAGGCTGGCCGTTCAGCAGGGCCATCCGCGGGCCGGACTCGCTGAGATCGGCCGGAGCGGTGTCAAAGCCCTTGGCCGAGCGCGTATCAGGCTCAGAGGTCGCGTAGCGATATTCCACCACCATGTTGGGCGAGAGATGCACGTCAATGGAGCCGTGGGGTCGAAGCGCGATCACGCGGTTGGCAAACTCCATGGAATGCAGGTCCGCGCCATAGTTCAAATCGATGAAGCCAGCGATGGTCGTGGTGTCAGAGCTGCTCATCTCAATGGCGGCATAGGGCGAATTCTGGACAGCGACGCCAGGCGCGGCAAAATGCCGGTAGGTCACGGTAAAAGTGGGCCGGGAAGAGTCACCGATGTCGTGCGAGTATGAGGCGCGCAGTACGCCGCTGGGATCGCCGGACGAAGCGCCAATATTGCCGTTGAAGGAAAGCGTACCCGACGAGAACAGCGATTTCTCCACCGCGAAAGCGGTGGTCATATCGCCTGAACTACCAAAGCCGCCCGCTTCAGCGCCAGCAATGAACGCAACGCTGGCTTTTACCGCGCCATCACTGCCACCCCGCTCAGACTTATTGTGCGAGACCACAACCAGCGAGCCGCTTTCACTGCTGTCCTTGTCTTTGTCTTTCTCCAGCACACGAAGGATGGGGCGATTGGTGGCGGAACGCAGGGTCCAATGCCAGTCGTCTGCCTCTTCAGTGTCAGTGCGCCGGGTGGGCATCAGGCGGAGCGCATCCGCCAGGGTATTGACGGTAAGGTTGATCACGAGGTGCGCGCCCGAGCGAAGAAGAACGTTGTCCCGCAGCGACGGAAGAAAAGCGGTGGCCGTTACCTTCACGTAATATGTGCCGGCGGGCAGGTTGTTGGCCAGATAGTAACCGCGCGAGTCAGTGAAGACGGTGGTACCCACTCTGGCAGCGG
>DATCAX010000373.1:0-4994 GCA_036512375.1 Candidatus Angelobacter sp.
ACTTCATTCCATTCAGGCCTGCATTCCACACAAAACCATCTTGCCGGTCGGAATAGATCGAATCACACCAGCCGCTGATTGGACCCACGCCGTAGCGCGCGTGCATGCCATTGAACGGGTTTATAACGGCGACAATTTTGTTTATGACCTGCGTATTGAAGATGCGAACGGCAGAATCTGCGAGCAGTGGGAAGGATTGCATCTGCGGGCGGTGGCGATGATTGAGGCAAGAGCAGGGTGGCCCCTGCCTTTGCTGGTGCCTTATCTGGAAAGAAGGATCGGGCAGCTCTTATCGTGTAGCGGAATCCAGATCGGCCTTTTGGACGCGAAGAAAGAACAGCCGGAAGACGTGATTAGCGATTCGATCCGAGAAATGTTCGGCTCAGAAGCCATGCTAGTTCACCGGCCTGACGGAAAGCCAGGAATTATGGGGACACGGAGTTCGGAGCCTCACATATCCATTTCGCATGCCGGGGCCATTTCCTTGCTGCTTTCAGCCACCCAGAACGCAGGGTGCGACCTGGAGAAAATCGTCTGTCGCGATTCCGCATGCTGGGAACAATTGCTTGGAGTGGAAGATTTTGCTCTTGCCGAGCTGTTGGCTGGCGAATCCAAGAGCTCTTTTGATGACGCGGCCACGCAGGTATGGACATTGAAGGAGAGCCTGCGGAAAGCAGGGTCAAGTTTTGGGCAATCAATGTCGTTGAGTGCACGCTCGACTGACGGGTGGGCCAGCTTTTCAGCAGGTAGATTCACCGCGGCAACCTTTAAAGCGACCATTGAAGGTTCAGCTTTCGCATTTGGATTTGTCCTGCAGGGCACCCCATGAGAGCTTACGAATATCGACACGTGGTTGGTTTTGAAGAAACCAATCTGGTCGGGAACGTCTATTACATAAACCATCTGCGCTGGCAGGGTCGGGCAAGAGAGATGTTTCTGCGTGAACACGTCCCTGAAATTCTTGCGGAATTTGAACATGGGCTGGCCCTGATTACTCTCAATTGCTCTTGCCAATATCTGGGAGAGCTGAAGGCTTTCGATCAGGTTGTTCTGCGCATGTTTCTAAGTGCCACGGCACAAAATCGGATTGCCATGCGTTTTGAATATTGGCGCCAGGGGCCGCAGCCGGAGTTGGTGGGTAGAGGTGAGCAGGAGATAGCTTGCATGCGTCGGCAGGACGAAACGCTGGTTCCTGCTTCCATTCCAGCGAAGTTACGGGATGCATTGGCAGCATTTGGCGGACCTCAATTGTCGTAACTGATAAGCCAGGCCGAATTCAAATAAAAGGCGGTTAAATGTTATGAGCCATCCAGCTATGCGGGATTCTACATTGCGCTCTCATTACGAATCAGTGGAGCGTGTGATCACTGCCATGCGGGGCCAGCTTGATCAGCCTATGACGCTGCGAACGCTGGCCAGGATCGGGTTTGCCAGCCCGTACCACTTTAATCGTACTTTCCGTCAGATCACGGGCGTACCGCCGTTGCAATTTCTTTACGCCCTGCGACTTGAGGCGGCCAAACGTATGCTTACCGGGACACAAAAGAAGGTGATCGATATTTGCTATGACGTGGGCTACAGCAGTGTAGGCACTTTTACTCGCCGCTTTGCCGACGTACTTGGCGTATCGCCGGTGCGATTTCGCAAACTCACTGGCTACCGGACCAAGTCGTCTCCTCAGACCCCAGTAGATGGAATGGTCGGCACGCGACCGCAGCTTGGGGTATCCCTTACGGGATACATAACCGCTCCCAGTGATTTTCACGGTACAGTTGCCATAGGCCTTTTCACCACAAGAATTCCTCAAGGCAAGCCGGTAAGCTGCACCGTAATCCAAGACAATGGCGTGTATCAGATGGAAGGTGTTCCCGAGGGAGAATTCTATTTGTTTGCAGTTGGTTTGAAGAAACCAGGCGACGCTTCTGTGTATTTCGACTATGAAACTGCTTTGCGCTCAGGTGGACAGCGCATTCGAATTTTCCGCAATTCGGTACACGGTTTGACTTCCTTACATCTCAGACCGCCAACACCTTTTGATCCGCCTTTGCTTCTTGTACTTCCTGCGCAAAACGTGGTACGTCCAGCTAGCATGAAAGGATGTGCTCCGTAAAGCTTCAATACGCACAAGAGCCGAGTTGTTAACTCAATTGATACAAATAGACAAATCCATTTCAGGATAGCATTCAGCGCCTTGTTCTAGTCGTGAGCGCGTCTGTCTGGTCCGTCCATAGCTTGATGCCTCCGAGAAGGCCGTCAAGATTGCTGACAACCTTAACGTTTGCCGGCAGCTTTGCCCGGACGAATTTGCTATTTCCCCCACCGATAAAGAGGCGATCGCAATTGAAAGTGGCTTGCAACAGTTTTACTGCTTCCAGCAAACGACGGTTCCACTTTGCTACGCCCTTTCGCTTTAGAGCGGCATGGCTGAGCTCCTGCTCATACGTGTTGCCTTTGCGAAATGGGTGATGCGCCAGTTCAAGATGCGCATTGCAGCCATCCACGAACAGCGACGATCCAAAGCCTGTACCCACCGTAATAACAAGTTCCACTCCCTTGCCGGAAACACAAGCCATGCCCTGCACATCGGCATCATTGGCGATCCGAGCAGGGCAGTGCAGCCGCCGCTTTAATTCACCGCTAAGGTCGAACCCTGCCCATCCGGCGCCCAAATTAGGCGCCGTGAGTAACTTACCTCCCCGCACAACTCCTGGAAACCCAACCGAAACACGATCAAAAGCACCAAGCGACGCTGCCAATTGCTGAATGATCGCCACGACATTTTTTGGCGTTGCATGCTGAGGTGTGGGAATGCGAACCCGCTTCGTTAGAGGCTTTCCGCTGGCACCGAGAATGATGGCTTTGATTCCAGTACCCCCAACATCCACAGCGAGCGTACGCGGTGCGACGGGCTTCTTTGGGGAGAGAGTCATAAATGACCTTAATAGGGCGGCAGTGTCAGAGATGTCTTTGATTCTGAAAACCGCCCCGATTCTACACCTTCATCAATCTTCTGATTGCATGATATGGCCAAAACTGCCTCTTTCGAAATGTGGAATTCGAACGCGCTCGTGAGCAGGTACCAGAGCGACCTCCCCGCCGCCCGAATTGATCCAGGACCATGCACCTCTTGTGTGATCTGTATCACAAGGCGTTCTCCCACTCTTTCGTACGATAGCAGCACGATCCCGGATATCACCCGGCAAGGTGCGATGGCACGAGCGTAAAATTGAACCAAAAAGCGGCATTGTGTTAAGGAGCTTTTATGAGGATGTTTTCCCGTCGAACGCAATATGGTGTGGCATGCATTTGCTTTTTGCTCTTTTTAACTCTTTCCACAGCCAGCCATGCAATCCCTGCTTTTTCCCGGCAGTACCAGACTTCATGTGCTACTTGCCATTCTGATTTTCCAAAGCTCAATGATTTTGGTAAAGCCTTTAAAGATGCCGGCTTCAAGTTTCCCACCGACGATGAAACTTTCTTGAAAACACCTCCAACTCTGCTGGGATCGCCCGCCCAAAAAGAGCTCTTTCCCAAGACCATCTGGCCGGGAAGCATTCCGGGGATGCCGCCCATCGGTCTTCGCATGAACACCTTCTTCCAAAAGACCAGCGGTAATCGAGGTCAATTCGATTCTCTGGTTCCGGCGGGTACGGTTCCACCTTTCATTCCGAAGACCGATTTCAGCACGGGGCTCTTTAGTATTTTCACCGCCGGTAATTTCGGCGGCGACATCGCATTCTGGGTCGATGCGGATATTAATGTGGCTGGCGACAATGCAGCAGGCGGGCTGGGAGATGGCTACTTGAAGTTCGTGAACATTGGCCATCTGCTCAAGATGAAAAAAGACGCCCTTAGTCTGCGCGTGGGTCGTTTTGAATTGGATCTGCCCTTCAGCCAGGCGCGCAACATTAATATCAGCGGCTATGACATTTTGGACCAGGCTAACATCGGCGCTCAGAACCCCGCGTTCAGCCAAAAGAATGTTAACAACCAGCTCACCCTGGCTGACGGAATGAACGGTGTAGAATTAAGCGGCGGCCATTCCTACGGCGGCTACCACTATTCCCTCGCTTTTGTCGACCAGAACACCAGCGGGATCAGCCAATCAAACAACAGCAGCAACTTTGTACCTTCGCCGGCAGGATTTGCGTCTGACTCGAACTTCAAGGATATTTACGCACGCGCGTCATATCGCTTCAATCTGGAGCGCGATCCTGCCAGCCGCAACGCCGTTCAGGCTGCCGGAGCATCAGGGCCAAGGGATCATACCTACATCAACCTCGGCAGCTATTACTTCTACGGTCGCTCGGTGCAACGGTTCAGCGGAGAAACATCGCTTGGTGATCCTACGGTCCTTACCGTCAGAGAGCCGTTCTATCGCGCAGGCGGAGATTTCAGCATCAACTATCGGGCTCTTAACGTTTACGGTCTTTTTATGTACGGGCATGACACAAACCAATTACCGATCGACGTGACGGGCACTCTAGTGCCATTACCACTGGATCCAACCGCTTCAACAGCGACCGGATTCCTGCATGGCCGGCCGGCGACATTTGCCGGTGGCTTTGTGCAAGCCGATTACATGATTCATCCCTGGTTATTGGCGATCATGCGATGGGATGCGGTCAACTCGGGTGAAGATCGGCTCAACGGGCTGGGAGCCGGGGGGGCGTTCAGATCCACGCGCAACCGGATTACACCGGGTGTGCAGTTCCTGATTCACGCCAATATCAAAGCCTCATTTGAATATCAGTTCCGTCCGCAACAGAGCGTAACTGTGATTACCAACCCCATTACCGGATTGCCCACGTCGGTTCTGCCGTTCCGCACCAACGCGGCAGTCGTGGCGCTGGAATGGGTTTACTAACTGCTTTGGAGGAAATGGAATCATGAAAATGAAATATGCGTTGTTACTTTTTGCTCTTGCCCTTATGACCGCTCAAATGAGCATTGCCGGAACGCTCAGTGGCAAGGTGTCGGGCGCTGCGGCTGGG
>DATCAX010000374.1:0-3532 GCA_036512375.1 Candidatus Angelobacter sp.
ACCGCTCATGGCGTTAGCGTGCATGGCGAACTCGCGCTGCTGGTCGGCGTGGGTCTAACACCGGTGGAAGCCCTAGCAGCAGCGACCTCCGTTCCCGCGCACGCCTTCCGTCTTGATGACCGTGGACAGATCGCTCCCGGCAAACGCGCAGACCTGTTGCTGGTCAAAGGCGATCCCACCACGGACATCTCAGCAACGCGCAGCATCGTTAGCGTTTGGAAGCTTGGGGTCGCCGATGACCGCGAAAGCTACCGTGCAGCCCTGGAAAAAGAAAAGCAGGCGGCTGCCGCACTAAAGCAAGCTCCCGCACCTGCTGGATCGGAATCCGGCCTGATCAGCGATTTCGATGAAGGCGCCACTCCGACCGCAAAATTCGGCTTCGGCTGGAGCATCTCCACCGACAGCATTCGCGGTGGTCAATCCACCGCGCAGATGAAGATCATCGCCGGCGGAGCGGAGGGCAGCAAAGGCGCGCTCCAGATTGACGGAACCATCGTGGAAAGCGCCGTCGCATGGAGCGGCGCCATGTTCTTTCCCGGTCCTGCGCCCATGACGCCGGTAAATCTTTCCAGCAAGAAAGCCATAACGTTTTGGACCAAGGGTGATGGCCACAGCTATCGCGTCATGGTCTATTCACAAAGCAACGGCTACATCCCGCAGATGCAGAGCTTCGTCGCCGGACCGGAGTGGACGAAGGTGACCATGCCTCTCTCCGCTTTCACAACCGACGGCCACGACCTGACAGGAATTTTCTTCGGCGCCTGGTCTTCTGCCGGACCTTTCAGTTTGGCGATCGACAGCGTGCGGATCGAGTAAACGCAAACACATTGAGCTACGACATTTAAGGAGAACCGAAAATGCAAAGGAATGAATCACCCGTGGCATCGCTGGCTGGAGTCACCAAAAAATACGCCGAAATCACCGCGCTGCGCGATGTCAGCCTGAACGTGCGCGCCGGTGAGTTGCTGGCAGTGCTGGGACCGAACGGCGCAGGCAAGACCACTGCTGTACGGCTGCTGCTGGGCCTCGCCAAGCCCGGTTCTGGCCGGGCGACGGTGTTCGGCCGTGACCCGCGTGATGCTTCGGCGCGGGGACGCATCGGCGCCATGCTTCAGGTGGCCAAGGTCCCGGAGACCCTTAAAGTAAGAGAGCATATCAACCTGTTCCGCAGCTATTACTCCAGTCCGCTTTCGTTGCAGTCAGCTCTAGAAGCCGCCGGCTTGGAAGGGATGGAAAACCGGATGTTCGGCGCGCTCTCCGGCGGGCAAAAGCAGCGCGTCTTGTTTGCGCTTGCCATCTGCGGCAATCCCGGCCTTCTCTTCCTGGACGAACCCACGGTCGGGCTCGACATCAGCACGCGGCACCTGATCTGGCAGCAGATCCGCCGGCTGATTCAGCAAGGCCGCACCGTGGTCCTGACCACGCACTACCTTGAAGAAGTGGACGCCCTGGCGGACCGCGTCGTTGTGCTGAATCATGGTGTGATCGTCGCTGAAGGAACTTCGGCGGAGATCAAGGCGCGTACGGCGCAAAGGAAGATCCGCTGCTCTACGCGGCTGCGTCTCAGTGAGATCGAGTTGATCCCTGAGGTCAGCAGCGTCTCCCAACAGGAGAGCAGAATGGAGATCCGTACATCGCAAGTAGAGCCAGTGTTGCGGGAACTATTTATCCGTGACCCCAACCTATCCGGCCTGGAAGTCTCCAACAGCACTCTCGAAGAGGCGTTCCTGAAGATTGTTGAAACCGGCAACCATGAAGCCACACAGGAGGTAACAGCATGAGCAGCTACGCAGCAGAGATTCCACGCTTTTCCGCCGGCAGGGCATTGCGCGTTTACGGCACGGAGGCGAAATACGAGCTTCTCAAGACCTTGCGCCAACCGGCCTATGTGATTCCCACGCTCACGTTCCCTATACTCTTCTATGTGATGTTCGGCATCGCGTTTGGCGGACGGCAAGCCATTGGCCCGGTAAACCTGGCTACGTATCTCCTTGCCAGCTACTCAACTGTTGGTGTGATGGGCGCATCGCTGTTCGGCTTTGGCGCGGGTGTTGCCATGGAACGCGGCTATGGCTGGCTGCAAGTAAAGCGTGCCAGCCCCATGCCGCCGCTGGCCTACCTGGTGGCCAAAACTGTTATGAGCATCATCTTCAGCGCGGTTATTGTGACCTCGCTGTTTGTTTTAGGGACGTTGTTCGGCGGCGTGCATTTATCCATCTTCGCGTTTCTCAAACTCATGGGCATCATGATTGCCGGCGCAATTCCCTTCTGCGCTCTGGGGCTGGTCATTGGCTGTTATGCGGCGCCGAATGCGGCGCCGGCGGTGGTAAACATCCTGTTCCTGCCAATGTCATTCTGTTCCGGCCTGTGGCTGCCTCTGCAGTTGCTACCCAAGTTTCTGCAACACGTTGCGCCGTTCCTGCCCCCGTACCATCTGGGCCAGCTTGCCTTAAAGCAGGTAGGCTTTGGCGGGCCTGGGAGCGCTGCGCCCCATGTGGCGGTCCTGGCGGCTTTTACCGCGGTATTTCTTTTGCTTGCGCTACGCGGTTTTAGCCGTGATGATGTGAAAGTGAACGCCTGAAACTGCCATGCGACTGCTGCCCAAAAACAAAGACATCGGCTGGACGCCCTACGCCTGGCTCGTCTATCTGAGCAGCGTTCCGTTCCTTGGATTCGCGAGCGGCCAGGCTTCGGCCAAGTTCTGGACATACACGATTGCCGGCATGGTCATCTTCCTGGGGCTGTATTTCTGGGGATATTGGATTCAAGGCAAGAAATTGCTTTGGATTGTGGCGGCGATTGCCCTGCTCGGCGTGGTCTCTGCTCCCACGAATCCGGGTGCGTCGGTTTATTTTGTCTACGCGGCGGCCTTTATCGCCTCTACCGGAGATACGGGCTTTGCGGTACGCATCTTGCCACTTGTGCTGGTCGTCATCGGGCTGGAAACGGTAATCTTCCGTCTACCGCCGTACTTTTGGATTCCGGCAACGGTATTTTCTATCCTGATTGGCTCCATCAACATCCACTTCAGGCAACGCGATCGGGACAACAAGAAGCTGCTGATGGCGCAGGAAGAGGTGGAGCACCTGGCCAAGGTCGCCGAGCGCGAGCGCATTGCCCGCGATTTGCACGACGTGCTTGGACACACGCTCTCCGTGATCGTGCTGAAGTCAGAGCTGGCATCGAAGCTGGCGGAGCGAGATCCGGCGCGCGCCATGCAGGAGATCAAGGACGTGGAGCGCATCTCCCGCGACGCCCTCGCCCAGGTACGAAGCACGGTCCGAGGCTATCACTCTCTCAGCTTGCAAGCGGAGGCCGAGCAAGCAACGGCCACTCTGAAGGCAGCCGGCGTGAAAGTGGAATGCAACTTCGCAACCGCCAACATCCCGCCATCTCATGAAGGCGTCCTGGCTCTGGCGCTGCGAGAAGCCGTCACCAACGTGATCCGTCACGCCAAGGCCAGTTACTGCGGCCTGCGCTTGCGTGCCGTCGACGGTGGATGCGAGCTTGAGATCAAAGATGACGGCTGTGG
>DATCAX010000375.1:0-5816 GCA_036512375.1 Candidatus Angelobacter sp.
AAGGAATGCGGTTAGTTTCCGGAAGAAAGCAAGAAGATGCTCCAGTGCTGGCGATCATTGTCGAACGGTTGCGGCCTCTGACGTGTGACCGCTGACACATCCCTTTCCATTGGCCAGAGGCAGCAGCGTTCGCCCTGGGACGCTCTGCGCACGCCATGCTTGCTGGCTGTTGCGGGCAAGTCACGAACGTCCAGCAAATCGCCAAGAGGATGAGGGATAACGGAAAAAAGTGCACAGCGTGACCAAGCAGTCCGGACAAAAAGCTCAGGGGACGCTCAGTCCGCAGCTCCGGCACAATTTACCAAAACAGAAATTAACGTGCCCCCGTCTTTATTCAGTACAGTCCGGGGTTACACTTCCGGGCATTGTAGTTAAGGCAATCGACGCACGAGGTAAGTGTCCATGTTCCAATTGGAGTCTGACGAAAAGATCACTGACTGTTCTGGGCCTTTAGCCCATAACCACGGCTTAACGACTTGCTCCGAGTGCCCACAAGTCGCGTATCTTGTTTTGCACCTTAAGTCCGAACTCCAGGAGCGGCAAGTGGGTTTGTGCGGAGCGCATTTCACGGAAGCATGCATCCGCTATCCGGAGATCCGTCGCATTGCCGGCTTGCGCATTGCAATCTGATTGACCGCTTCTCATGCGGCAGCGTAACAGGGAGATGATTGGGACCCCCTGTTCTCTATTGCACACCCCGAAACAGCCGGCTGTGAGATGCTGGTTCCATGCCGCAATTAATTGTTATGGAAAAGATCGACGGAAATCCCGTTGCCTGGCGGTGTTCGAGTTGCCGGAAGAGTTTCTCCGCTCGAGGAAAACTGACGACGCAGGAGAGACACGACAAAGTCACCGCAGAGTTTAAGTCGCACGTGGAAGAGAGCCATAAGGGAGATGATCCAGCACGACCTATGGCGTTTGCGGCTGCGGCGCCGTTGCCGAAATAGATACTTCTACCTGCCGGACTTTGAGGCGCTGCTGACGTTCTTGAACGGGCTGGCGCCCGTGATGCGGTAATCCTTGTATTCAATGGTGAAGTCGGCGTGTCCGCCAAGGCGGACTGAGGTAACGCTGTGATTGTGCGCGGGAAGCCAGAAATCATTCACGTTGATATATAGAGTTTCAATCTGGGTTCCCTTGATCCAGAATGAAGGATTCTTCGCCGGCTCACCTTCCATGCGAACAATCGCGAACTGTTCGTCGTCCACCCAGATTTTGCCCTGATAAAGATATTTGTTCTTCGTGCGTGGTTTCACTGAAAGCACATACAGCCCGCGCGGCACTCCGGGTTCATAAGCGACAAGGGCAAACTCATAATTTTCCTGGTTCATGGCGATACGCTTCTGGTTTTCGCCTTCGAACGCATCTTTCTCGCCTTCCATCAACTTTTTGAACACCCGGTCAATCAGCATCTTTGACCCTGACGACGAAACGATTTCAAATTCCTTCGTTCCCGGCGCCCGGTATTTCATGTTTACAACCATCTCAGCCTCGCGGCCTCCGGGAAATCCCTTGTATTCCAATCGGTAGATTCTGGTGGACGCATACGCCTGCAGCGCCTGGGCGCGTAGCAGGTTCATGCGGACCAGGTTTTCCACCACCTGTCCGGCTTTCAATTGACCGGCGGTCTGCTGCGGGCGAAATTCAGGCGCGTCGGCGACTTGCCCGCGAGCAATTCCGCAGAGAAAGGGGCAGAGCAGAAGCGTGAAAATGGTCAGAGGAAAAGAAGGAAACGCGGTGCGCCGGGGAATCGCAATCGATGTGGGAACCATGTGGACCTGTGACGGCATGCGAAAACCGCAAGTGGGAACATGACATTTTACCCCGGAAAATACTGTCCCCAATTGAACAACTCGGCCTTCGCGCACCGCGGTATATATGTGCAATTAGGGTCAGATTTTAGTGGCTGCGGGTGCCATACTGTTACCAAAGATGTTTCAACCCAGCGCCGGTGTCACCGCGCGGCCCGGCGCTGCATCGCTGGCTTCGAGCCAGGCGTACGGGCGGCACACAGCATGATACGCAATCAGGCAATCAAGGAGGTACATTGATGCTTCGGACGGTTTTAATGATTGCGATGTTCGGCTGGCTGATAGATCTGGGGTTCCAGTTTGGAACAGGAATTCTTCCCCTTTTGCTGGTGGTTACAGCGATCGTGCTGGCCCTGAACCATATGTTTCGCCGCCGATTGTTTTACTAACGTTGAGTGGCGTTCGCTGATGGTCCCCAGCCGCTTCGATTTCGAAACGCATTTTTTTCCTGGCGACACCGCCGTCTGAAGTGCTCAACTCCGCGCAGTCCAATGGAACTGCTGAATGAAATGAATGTTATTTCCATCAAGCAAAATGCATTGAAAAAGACCCCCGTGTCTCAAGTACCGTCTCAAGTTCCCGCAGTGAGTGATGATCCGGTCGTTAAAGCCAGGACGACGCCGCCAACCACGTGGAATGGAACGCAGGTTGGCGTGGCCGAAACGGTGACACATTATCTCCACCTTACCGCTTCTCCGTGCGAAAAGTGCAATGGGCCGGTGATTGCGGGCTCACTGGGCACACGCCGGGACGATATCAGCCAGGAAACAGACATCAAGACTGTGGGGGCGATTTGTATTGCGTGCGGGTTCCGGCCAGAGTTCGTGGTTGAGCCGTCTGTAGACCATCGCTTTCGTCCGGTCGAATGGCGCTGGGCGATCAAGCACCTGTCCCAACCGGCACCGTTTTCCGACGATCTTCTGGCGGCGGAATTATCACAGGATGCCGATATTTAGCGCCTCTTTAACCTAATGTTCGATGAAACACATTAAAGTTCCCAACTGCGCAATAGTGAACATTATTGATTTTCCAATACGTGTAGCCTCACCTTAGTGGAAACCATCATCAAGTCCCGGCAAGAAAAGGCAGCTAAAGCAGCGCTGGCCGCAAGAGGTAAGGCGGCAAAAGCAATTAAAGCAACCAAGAGCGGTAATGAAAATTTCGCCCCCGCCGACTTTCTGGCGAAGATTGGCGTCGGTCGCACGATTGACGAAGTGCAAAAAGGCGAATCCATTTTTACTCAGGGCGACGTGGCCACTGCCGTGTTCTACGTGCAAAAGGGCAGGATCAGGATCAGCGTTATTTCCAAGGCCGGCAAAGAGGCCACTGTCGCGTTACTGGGGGCCGGCAACTTCCTGGGCGAAGAATGTATTGCGGCCCTCAAAATGCAGCGTGTAACCTCCGCCACGGCCCTTGTTGCCTCCACCATCCTCAGGATTGAGCGCGATGAGATGATACGTGTACTCCACGAGGAACAGGCCTTTTCTGAAGTTTTTGTGGCTTATCTTCTGGCCCGCAACGCGCGCGCGCAGGAAGACCTGGTGGACCAGCTTTTTAATTCCAGTGAAAAGCGCCTGGCCCGCGCGCTGTTGCTGCTGGCACAGTTTGGCAAAGATGACACCGCACCGGAAACCGTGATTCCCAAGATCAGCCAGGTAGTGCTGGCGGAGATGATCGGCACCACGCGCTCGCGCGTCAATTTCTTCATGAACCGGTTTCGCCAGATGGGGTTCATTGAATATAACGGCAAATTGACGATCCATACCTCTCTTCTGAACGTCATCCTGCACGACTAAGTTTCTTTCGGCGCACCTGCTCCTGCTGCGCTGCTTGCTTTGCAAAACCCAGGGCCGATGGGAACAACGCATCGCCCTGGACTTTTTAGCATTCTTCCCGTTTCCGCACCCTCACGGACAGGTACAGCCGGTGATGACATTGGTATCTAATGTCACCGCGCCGTTCCGCGCCAGCGCTCTGCCTTGCAGATTAACGCCGGTGGTTATGGTGATGGATGTAAGCGCCAGGATGTTTCCCTTGAACACGGAGTTCGTTCCCAGCGTGGCTGAGCTGCCCACCTGCCAGAAGACGTTGCAGGCGCTAGCCCCGTTGGCCAGAACAACGTGGCTGCCGCTTCCCGTAGTGAGCGTGGATGAAATCTGGAAAATGAATACCGCGGCGGAATCCCCCTGGGCATCAAGAGTGACGTCCCCGGAGAGGGCCAGCGACGAGGTTGATTTATAGACGCCGGCGGTGAATGTCTTTCCCACCAGGTCTCCGGCCACTGAGGTGCCACCCGCCCGTCCTGCGGCATCGATGTATCCGGCGGTGAGAGCAGCCTGGGCCTGGGCTGCGGCTCCATCGGCTTTATGAATCGTCCCGCTTGCCAGCCCCGGCGGAAATCCAGTGACCGCTGTCCCTGGACTGACGCCAACGTCCCCGGAAATTACGGTGGAACCAGTGTTGGTGACAGTGGAACCAGCCAGCACTGAGAAGTTTCCGATGAACGGACAAAGCGCTACAGGCGGCACTCCGCCAGCCTTGCAGGGACCTGTGGTGAAAGTCTGATGAAATGGCGCAGCCAGAGGCACTGCGCCCAGGTCTTTGGCCCCGGTGGTCACGGTGATGGTAAACGTTGTATTCGGCGCCAACAGGGCTGAGGGTGTGAAAGTGGCCGTCTGACTGAGAACGTCAAACGTCACGGTGCCGGCCACACCTTCAATGAAGAATGTGCTGGGATTGATGGTGAGCGAATCCATTTGCTCATCAAAAGTGACGCTGATCTTTTGGTCGAGCGGAACGCAGGTGGCGCCTGCGGCAACGTTGATGGCAACAATGCTCGGCGGAGATGTGTCTTTGGTTGCGCGGGTGGTAAAGGAAAAAATGAAAGAGGCAGCCAGAGGCGTTCCGCTCATGTCCTTTGCGCCCATGGTAATAGTCGCGTTGAACATGGTATTGGGGGCGAAGTCAGCGGAAGGCTTGAAGGAGCCAATTTTGTTGGCCGCATCGTACGCGACGGTACCGGCTACGCCTGCAACCATAAAGGTGCCAGCGTTGATGCTTGCCGGATCCATGGGCTTGCTGAAGACCACCGCGATCGCGCGGTTGATGCCTACACCGTTGGTCTGCGGCACCACCATCAATATGGTGGGAGCATCAGAAAGTTGTTGTGGATTCTGAACTGGCGAGTTGAGGCCGCTACAGGCACTAAGAACAAGAAGAACTGAAAGGACCGAAACAAGGGCGGTTGGAGCCCTGGGGAATTGCGGGATTGTCATACATTTCCTTAAACATCAGCAACTTTAGAGGGCTCGGGCGGAGAACCTTGGCAGGGGAACCAGGGCCTACGGTTGTAAGAGCATGCCTCTGGCCGAAGCCCGCAGCAAGTCTTAAGCTGCACATTCCAAGCGCTGACCGCAGGAAAAAGCTGGTAATGCTTTCCAAACGCGAATAGAACTTGCTTGCTCTAATAGAGACGTTGCATGCCTATTTCAGGCACTCGGCCTTGTTCCCAATTGCACATTCTTGAGTCGCAACGTGCCGAAATCTCAGAAGAAAAAAACAGATGTTCTTGTTCCATTTGGGACAGGCATTCCAAGCTGCGGAATGGCAGAATTCACTCATTCAATCCACTCGCGATTTCGAGGAGAGTTAGAGAGTTTTTCTATGTTTGGTCCTTCGAGACATCAGGTATTGATAGTGGAAGACGACGCGTCTGTACGAACCACTCTTACGCTGCTGCTGAAAGCATCAGGCTATGAAGTGAGTTCGGCTGCCAATGGCCTGGAGGCCCTGGCGATGCTGAAAGTGGGACTTCCCGCCATTCTGCTCACTGACCTCCACATGCCGGAGATGTCAGGCTTTGAACTGCTTTCCCGAGTGCGGCAGCAGTTTCCCGGGCTGTCGCTTGTCGCCATGAGCGCCGCGTATGAATCCGCGGACACGATCCTTGGCGGCGTGATTGCGGATGCTTTTTATGCCAAGGGCCACGGTAGTCCGGGAGTCCTC
>DATCAX010000376.1:0-2006 GCA_036512375.1 Candidatus Angelobacter sp.
ATTATTTTCGCCTCAACCCTAGTCCATGCGAACCATCATTCTCATCGGCATCAATTTCGTCCGCTCCCAGTGGATCGCTCTAGCCGTGATGTCAACGTACGTGCTTGGGATTGCCGGCGTGTATCGCGTGCACACACAGCCCGATGAGATACTCTTTTTCCTGCGCTGGCACGCAGGCTACGCCATCTTCTTTGCCACCATGATCGCCATCCCGGCGTTGCAGACGGAACGTAAGACGCGACGCATTCTGGCCGTGCTCTCCAAGGGCATTCATCGCTGGCAATATCTTGGCGGTCTCCTGTGCGGCTGCGCCATGATCTCCGCGCTGTTCTGTTTGCTGATCGGCGGGACGGCAGCGTGGCTGGGGCAGCAAGGCGGAATTCCAACCAACGGGTTATCGGCGATTATGCTGTTGTTGTTCTTTTGCTGTATCTTTGCGGCTTCCACAGGGTTGTTCTTTGCGACATTTTTCCACCCGCTGCTGGCCATGGCAGGCACCTCAGCGGTTCTCGCTTTACCTTTGGTCCTCATTCAAGCTGGATGGCCTGTGACCTGGGCATTCTTTCCCGTCGGCGCGCTATTTCGCACGCTCTGGACCAACTTCCAGTTTCGACCTCTCGGACATTCCCTCAACACGCTGATCTTAAGCGCAATCTGTCAGACAGTGATTTTTTTGGCTGCCGCTGCACTCGTATTTGCCCGGCGAGACGTGACTATTTCACCGGAGTAGGCGCTACAGGGCCGGGGAAGGTGGAACTGCCCGGCGTCGCGCTACCAGTTGCGGCTGCCGCGGGGAACAGGTCACGCGCACCAGCCTCAGAATATTTGAGAACGCGGCCGGGCATCACGCCCAGATAAATTGTGGCGATCGCTGCCAGCACCAGAGCCAGCCGCATGGCCCCGGAGGCGGGCGCCGGAGCTTCGGCGATAGTGGGTTCGCGCATATACATGACGACAATTAAGCGCAGGTAGTAATACGACGCCACCGCGCTGTTCACCAGGCCAATCACAGTCAGCCACACAAGCGCGGTTGGATGAGCATTGGCAGTAAGCGCGGAGGTAAACACGTAATACTTGGCCAGAAAGCCGGCAGTGGCGGGTATGCCGATCAGCGACAGCATGAAGATCGTCAGCGTGAAAGCCAGCAAGGGTGATCGACGGCCGAGCCCGGAGTAGTCGTCCACGGAAACGTAGCGCTCACCACCCGCGCCAAAATGGCTGACCACGGCGAATGCGCCCACGTTCATTGCCGCATATGAGGCGGTATAGAAGATGGCGGCAGAGATTCCAATCTCATTGCTTGCCGCAAAAGCCACGAGCAGATAGCCCGCATGTGCAATGGACGAATAGGCCAGCATGCGCTTCACGTTGTTCTGCATCAGCGCGCCGAAGTTGCCCAGCGTCATCGACAGCGCTGCGCAGATCCATATCAGTGGGAACCAATCCGACGATGTGGTGGCAAAAAGCACGCGCAGCAACACGGCAAATGCCGCAGCTTTTGGGCCGGTAGACATCAGCGCGACAATTGGAGCCGGTGCGCCTTCGTAAACATCGGGCGTCCAGATGTGGAAAGGGGCGGCAGCGACCTTAAAGCCAAGTCCCACGATCATCAGTGCTGTGGCTGCAATGGCCAGAAGTCCCGGATTGCTGCCGAGCGCTGGGCCGATCTTGAGGATGCTGGTAGAACCAGTCGCGCCGAACATGAGAGCCACGCCATACAGGAAAAATGCCGTGGCAAACGATCCGAGCAGAAAATACTTAATGGCCGATTCGGCGCTGCCGGCATTGCGGCGTCGATACCCAGCAAGGATGTACGTTGAGATGGAAGAAATTTCCAGGGCGATAAAGATCAGCACCAGCTCGACGGCCGATGACATCAGCACCATGCCCACGGTGCCAAAGAGTATCAACGCGTAATATTCGCCGCTGCGGATGTTTTGCGCGTCAAGGTATTCGAGCGAAGCCAGAATGCAGACCGCTGAGATCGCGGGAATCAGCAGGTGAAA
>DATCAX010000377.1:0-3984 GCA_036512375.1 Candidatus Angelobacter sp.
GGTTGCCGCGTGTATGTGGGGCGCAATGATATTCCACGCGTGCTCGGCGGGTTGGGGATCAACATCCTCACCACGCCCAAGGGCGTGATGACAGGACGCCAGGCGCGCAAACAGGGCCTGGGCGGCGAAATCCTTTGCGAAGTATGGTAGCCGCGCCGAAGGCGCGGATTAGCTGCTAGCCGCTGGCTACTAGCTGCTAGCAAGGCTGAGCTGCTAGAAGATGCAAGCGCTTTTCGGCACGACTGAAGTCGTGCTCTGTTACGGGTGGTGATGGAAAAGATTGTACTGTTTGGCTAGCCGCTAGAAGCTAACGGCCAGCAGCTAAGATTAGCGTGGAATTCAGCCGCAAATGGCTAGAAGGACTCGCTTCAAGAGAAGGGTAGAGCACACATGTCTCGTATCGGAAAGAAACCGATTCCGCTCCCACAAGGAGTGAAGTTTGAAGTGAAGGGCAATACCGTCGTGGTGCAGGGACCCAAGGGCCAGGTGCAGACGCATCTTCCCTCCGGCGTCCAGCTGAAGCAGGCGGACGGCTTTATCAACGTGGAACGCCAGAGCGATCAGTACGCTGCGGTACATGGACTGGCGCGAGCTCTGGTGAACAATGCCGTGGAAGGCGTGACCAAGGGCTGGAACCGCGATCTGGAAATTGTCGGCATCGGCTACCGCGCGGAGTTGAAGGGCAAGAACACAGTAGTGTTCACGCTGGGCTATTCGCATCCGATCGAGTTTCCGCTGCCCACCGGCGTTACGGTTGCAATGGACCCCAAGCAGACAAAGTTGACAGTCACCGGCATCGACCGGCAAAAAGTGGGACAGGTTGCGGCGGACATGCGCAGCTTGCGTCCACCGGACCCTTACAAGCAGAAGGGCGTCCGTTATGTGGGCGAGAAATTGAAGAAGAAGGTCGGCAAGACCGGAGCGAAGTAAGAATCGGGAAATCGGGAGATCGCGCGTGATCGGGTCATCTGACCGGGTCTCCCAAACGAAAGACAGAATTTTGATCGTGGCGCTAAAAGGGCTCTACGAAGCAAAGGCAGAGAATATGATTCCAGATAATTCGAAAGACAAAACACGGCGGCGGATCCACCAGCGGCTTCGCGGCAGGCTTTCCGGATCGACGGAGCGGCCGCGGCTGAATGTGTATCGCTCACTGAACCACATTTACGTGCAGGTGATTGACGACATCTCCGGCATCACGCTCGCGTCGGCCAGCACCGTAAAAGGAAAAAAAGGTGGCAAGAAGACGGGCGGAAACGTGGCCAGCGCCAAGGAAATCGGCAAAGAGATTGCCCAGCGGGCGCAGGAAAAAGGAATCAAGAAGGTGGTATTTGACCGTGGCGGTTATCTTTACCACGGACGCATCAAGGCGCTGGCGGATGCCGCGCGTGAAGCAGGTCTGGAGTTTTAAATAAAATGGCAATACCTACAAAGAAAAAGCTCGACGCCGGCAACTACCAGTTGAAAGACCAGGTAGTGGCCATTAACCGCGTGACCAAGGTGGTCAAGGGCGGCAAAAACATGTCATTCGCGGCGCTGGTCGTGGTGGGCGACCCTAGTGCGGGCGTGGTCGGATACGGTTCCGGCAAGGCCAAGGAAGTGCCACAGGCTATCCGCAAGGGGATTGAATCGGCCAAGAAAAATCTGATGCGGGTCAACCTGAGCAAGACCTCGATTCCGCACGCGGTTCTCGGCACCTTTGGTTCCGGCAGGGTATTGCTGAAGCCGGCGCCGGAAGGCACGGGAGTGATCGCCGGCGGCGCGGTTCGCGCGGTGATGACGTCAGTGGGCGTGCAGAACGTACTGACCAAATCGCTGGGCACCGCCAATCCGCATAACGTGATCAAGGCCACGTTTGATGCGCTCAATCAACTTCGCGACCGCCAGGATGTGGCAACTCTGCGCGGCAAGGCGCTGCAGGAGCTGTAAAACAATGACGGCAAAGAAAAAAACAATTCGCCTGCAATACGTGCGCTCGAAGATCTGCACGCCGGTGAAGCACAAGCTCGTAGTCAAGGGCCTGGGCTTTACCCGGCTTTATCAGGTAGTGGAGCGGGAAGACACGCCGTCGATTCGCGGCATGGTCGCCAAGATTCCCCACCTGGTGGAGATTCTTGAGAAGTAACAAACGATCGTGTGATCGGTGATCAGCTGATCGGGTGATCGAGCCCCGGCGCAGATCGCAGAGAGCGCGGTCCAGAACAGGGAAACCGAGTAGTTGCTGAACCAGCAGCTGCGCAAAAGGAAATCAAGTGCCAACGAATTTATCGAACTTACGGCCTCCCAAGGGTGCCACGTCCAACAAGAAACGCGTGGGCCGGGGCATGGGCAGTGGTATGGGCAAGACTTCAACGCGCGGCCACAAAGGCCAGCGTTCCCGCTCAGGCTCGCGCATGATGCGCGGTTTTGAAGGCGGCCAGATGCCGTTGCATCGCCGTCTGCCCAAACGCGGCTTTACCAATATTTTCCGCGTGGAATACCAGGTAGTGAACCTGGATCGTCTGGCTGAACTGGGCGAGAAAAACATCACGCCGGAACTGCTGATCAAAATCGGCATGGTGAACAAAAACGATCTGATCAAGGTCCTGGGTGATGGCGAACTCAAGACGGCGCTCACAGTGCAGGCGCATAAGTTCTCCAAGTCAGCCGAAGAAAAAATCACCAAGGCCGGCGGCAAGGTTGAAGTCATTGGAGCGGCTGCTTCAGCGGGAGCCAAGGACGAACCCCAGACGGGCAAAAGCAAGGCACCTTCGAAACTAAAGAAAAAGGTGACCTAAATGTTCGAGAAACTGGCGAATATCTTTCGAGTACCGGACTTGCGCAGGCGCGTGCTGTTCACGCTGTCCATGCTGGCTGTCTATCGCCTGGGTTCACACATTCCCACGCCGGGCATCAACACCGATGCACTGCAGAAGGCTTTTGAACAGCAGAGCGGCGGACTTCTGGGATTTTATGACCTGTTCAGCGGCGGCAATCTTCGTCGGCTGACCATTTTTGCTCTGGGCATCATGCCCTACATCACGGCATCAATCATCTTGCAGTTGCTGACTGTGGTGTGGGAACCGCTGGCACGCCTGCAAAAAGAAGGCGATCTGGGCCGGCGCAAGATCACCCAATGGACGCGTTATCTCACCCTGATTCTTTCCATCCTGCAGAGCATGGGCATCGCGTTCACGCTGCAGGCACAGCATTTTGTCGTGGATCCGGGAGCGTCGTTCATTCTGAAGACCATCATCACCCTTACCACGGGAAGCATTTTTATCATGTGGCTGGGCGAGCAGATTACGGAACGCGGCGTTGGCAACGGGATGTCATTGCTGATTTTCTCCGGCATTGTCGTCGGGTTGCCGAAAGCGGTAGTTGACCTGTCGCAAAAGGCAAGGTCGTCAGCCTGGGGCAGCTTCACGGTTCCAGCCCTGCTGATACTGATTACGATCATGGTTTTGGTGGTGGCGTTCATTGTTTTCATGGAACGCTCTGAGCGACGCATACCTGTGCAGTACGCCAAGCGCGTGGTGGGGCGTCGCATTATGGGCGGGCAGGCCACGCACCTGCCGCTGCGCGTGAACTCCGGCGGCGTGATGCCGGTGATTTTTGCATCATCCCTTTTGAGTATTCCACAGATGCTTACGCTCTCCAACGCCTTTAAGCCAGGCGGAACGCTGAACCGCTATTTCGGCGGCACCATGGAGCAGCTCAAGTGGGGCGAGCCGCTCTACACGCTGCTCTATGCGGTCGGCATTATCTTTTTTGCATATTTTTACGTTTCCATCGTGTTCAATCCGTCAGACGTGGCGGACAACATGCGGAAATACGGCGGCTTTATTCCCGGCATACGACCCGGCCATCGCACGCGCGACTACATCAATGACGTGCTGACCCGCGTGACGCTGGTGGGCGGCTTGTACCTGATTCTGATCTCGCTGATTCCGGAGTGGATGATCGCCGGAATTCATCTGGATCACATACCCTGGATTGGCCCGA
>DATCAX010000378.1:0-10776 GCA_036512375.1 Candidatus Angelobacter sp.
TTTCCCCAAGCCGGGGGTCCCAGCGGTTTCGGAATTTTCTGGTTGCAGCGCAAGTGGCCGGTTCCCTGGTCTTGCTGATCGTCGCCGGCTTGTTTGTTCGCAGTCTGGGGAAGGCGCAGCACATGTCCCTGGGTTTCGATCCGGACCGTGTCCTCAATCTCAGCATGGATGTGCGTGAAGCAGGCTACAATGAGGCCCGCGGAAGAGAGTTTTACCGCGAACTCACAGCCCGGATGCGTGCCCTGCCGGGCGTGCAATCGGCCAGCATGGCCTTTTCCGTGCCTTTCGGCTACTACCGCCAAAACGCCAGGGTGTACGTGGAAGATCATCCGCTCGCCCCCGGGGAACAGGCTCCAGAATACTTTTATAACGTAGTCGATCCAGGCTACTTCGAAACGCTGCGGATCCCCATTTCGCGCGGTCGGGCCTTCACCGGCGCAGACGGCCCAGCCATGCCGCGGGTCGGCATTGTCAATGAAACCATGGCCAGACGGTTTTGGCCTGACCAGGATCCACTCGGCAAACGGTTCCGTATTGATAGTCTGTCAGGTCCTCCTATCACCGTGATCGGAGTCGCGAAAGACGGCAAGTACCTCAGTCCCGCTGAAGGGGCTCATCCGTATTTATTTGTTCCCCTGGAACAGGAGTACCTCCCGGTTCGGACTCTGCAAATTCGCACGGCGGTCGCGCCTGAAGCATTGATTGCTGAGTCCCTGCAGCAAATCAAGGCGCTGGAGCCGAATCTTCCTGTTTTTGATCTCCAGACCATGTCCCGTGCTCTGGAGGGCGTTAACGGTTTTTTCTTTTTTCGGATTGGAGCAGTCATGGCGGGGGTCTTGGGAGTGTTGGGGTTGGTCCTGGCCGTTGTCGGTGTTTACGGTGTGGCGGCGTACTCGGCAAGCCAGCGCAGCCATGAAATGGGAATTCGCCTGGCTCTGGGAGCACAGCCACGCAACCTTCAAAAAATGGTTCTCCGGCAGGGGGTGCGCCCGGTTGGACTGGGTGTGCTTGCGGGACTGCTGGTGGCGGTTGCGATTACCAAACTTATGTCAAGCTTGTTGGTGGGCGTCAGCGCTGCCGATCCATTGACTTTTGGTTTGGTGGCCCTCTTGACCCTGGCTGCTGGCCTGGCCGCTTGCTACTTTCCGGCGCGCCGTGCTCTGCGCACGGACCCTGTCCTGCTCTTGCGCAATCCGTAAGAGGGCCGCTTCCCCCGGGTGGGATACCAGAATCTCATTCGCTTCCGCGGATACTGGAAAGTCCCATTGGTTTCCTGCGGGAGATTCTCAGGGCGCCGTGATTTGCAGCCGCTTCATTTTGCTGACCAGGGTTGAAAGAGGAAGCTCTAAGAGTCTGGCCGCCGCGCTTCGGTTCCACCTGGTCAACTTCAGGACCCCGGAAATATGGTCTCGCAATGCCGTATCCAGCGCCAGGGAAGGTACTTCTCCCGCAATTTTGCTCGCAGCGTTTGCAATCTCCGTGGGCAAATGGTGCGTGCCGATCTTTCCACCTTCTGATTCAGTGATCAACTTGATGACTGTATTTTTCAGCTCTCGAATATTTCCCGGCCAACTGTAGTGCTTGAGCACTTGCAGCACCTGGGCTTCAAGACACTCGACCCTCCCCGTTTCCATGCAGATCTTGCATAAGCCCGTACCCTCAGCGGCCAACCCCACGCAGAACTTGCGGCAGAAGTAACTCACCAGGATTGGTATGTCCTCCTCTCGCTCGCGCAGAGGAGGTACGCGGACAGACAACACGTTCAGCCGGTCGAAAACGTCGGCGGGGAATTTCTTCTCCTCTACCATCTGCCGGATATCGCGGTTGGTCGCAGCGAGGATGCGAACGTTAACTTTGACCGGGTTGTCGTAGCCCAGACACTGGATCTCGCCGTGGTCCAGCGCACGCAGCAGGCCTGCAGAAACCGTGGGGGGGATTTCCGTAATCTCGTCGAGAAAGAGTGTGCCTCCCTCGGCGCTTCGAAATTTTCCCAGCCGGTCACTCACCGCGCCTGTAAAGGCCCCTTTTCGATAACCAAACAGCTCAGCTACATAAAGGTCGCTATGCAAGGCCGCGCAATTGATAGCCAGAAATGGCTTGTCGCGGCGAGGACCGTAGTAATGAATCGCCAGTGCGGCCAATTCCTTTCCCGCGCCGCGTTCGCCGGTAATCAGAACGGGAGCGTCCACGTGTTTAGCAATGCGTTTCAACTGGTCCGCCAGCCGGCAAAATGCGCCGCTCTTGCCGACAAAGCCGATCCTCCGCATCAGGTCTTGAGCCGAGGACGGAACCAACTCATCAAATTGGCCCAGGCACTTGTTCCCCATCGTTACTATGGCGCTCATGGCAGGTTCGGGTATTTCCGTCGATTGTTCCAGGCTCAGGAAGATGAACGCCCGAATCAGGCCCCGGCCAGACAACTCGATTGCCGTGAAATGACCCGGAGCCCAGAGACAGGGCGTGGAACCGTGAAAAAGGTCAATGCCCGAACACCTTTCCTTCCTGGCGGGGCGCAGAGCGGGCACAGGAAGGTTCTCAACAAAGAAATCTCGCAGCCACCGTTTGTATATGTTTACATCGACAATCCCTTGGACTGACTCCGCTACAATTCGCTCGGAAGGGGCCGCTTGAGGGTCAATAACGACAAGGGAGCCTGCTTGCGCCGCAGCCAAGCGCAAGATTTGAGCTAAAGTCTCATTGAACGCGGTTTGAAAGTCTGTTTCCATGCTTGACTACCTAAACGGATCAGAGCAGTCTGGCCGTCCGCCAACTCTCCCGAATCTGATCTATCCAGAAAAGGACATTGCGGCCGGGCGGGCCGGGAGTCACAACTGGCACATTCGGAGCACAGGGTTTTTCTTCCCGCACTTAAGCAATAACAAATGAGGCAATACACAGACTAGTACATTTACAAGATGTTGTCTGTGACCCTTGCCACTTTAAAATTCCCATTTTGGGAATGAAGATCCATAATGAGACTCATGTGGTTCGTTGTTTAGATAGCACAACTGTCCGTTGTCCCTATCAAAAAGTCCATCGGACCTAATTATGCCAGAGTAAAGGTTTGTAACTGGAACTGGGGAAGCTGAATGTGAACTGGGCGACTAGCAATCACCGATCAAGTGCACATTATCGGAATGAAAATGGGCGCTTTTTCTTTGCCGGATTGCACAACAGTGCCTGCGCATTTTTTCTGCGCATCTGGTGCATCAGCTCTTTAACTAAGCGACCCGCCGTTCGTAACGATGGTGGAGTCCACCAACCTGCGGCAGCGCGATTACTTTTCCCAGTGCCGGAGGCTGAATGGGCTGACGAATCGGCGCATCTTTCGCCTGGATGGAGTGATGTCAGGGTGCGCTTCGATAAATCAGCGCATTTTTTCGGGCGCAGGCTGATTCGATTTGGCGTTCTGACGATCCTCTTCAATCATCTCGATCCAGAGATTCATAACTGCGTCTTGGTTCTCGGGTATGCCCATCAAGTCGGGCCAGAGTTCCACTCTGTATCTTTCTTGCAAAAGGACTAAGTCGAAGGCAAGGGTCTTCACGCCTCCTGCGTGAATCACCTGGCGAAACGATGGGCAGTACTTGCTGTCGCGATCATGCAGTAAATACCTGCGGTCAGCCAGAAAACCCTAGAGGTGAAACGTAGACGCGGAATCGAACGTTGCCAGAGTCTCGAAGCCGGAACAAGACCAACAATCAACCCTTATAATTCCAATCCTATGGATACCAACAGCATCGTTGAGGAATTAAGCCAGCAGCGGGATCGCGTGGTTGCGGCTATTGAAACTCTTCGCGGAAAACGTTCTTACCGCCGATCGGCCTCTTCAGGAATTAAAACACGGAAGCCCAGACGTACGATGAGCGCAGCGGTCAAGAGAAAGCTATCTCTGGCAGCGAAGGCACGTTGGGCAGCGGCGAAGAAAGCCGGGAAGAACGCACTATGATTCTTGGGCGCAACACCGACGGAATTAACAGCATGGATTGGAAATGAGCCCGAGCCCGTACCAGACATCATGGCGGATTTCTCAGCTGCCGCAAACTCGTCTCATTCGTCATTCGTCACTTATCATTTCTTCAGTCAGCTTTTGGCGCGTAATAGCCTTTTCGTGCCTGGGTATTGTGACCCCTTTTGACTTCATTTTAATCTTGTGGAAAGTGCCGTCGTGTTTCTCGCTGTCGGGCGTGCAGCCCCGTAATATTGGCTGCGCAGCTCCGTCGAAGTCTGGGTAAAGGCCTCTCCCATCTTGTCCGGGAGATTTACGGGAATCACCCAGCCGCCCGTCTGCTCCGCCAGGCTGATCATTATCTTTTTTCCTGGGGATCGTGAAACGAAGAGTGGTGCAGCCTCACTAGACATGTATTAGCCTGACCCGACCACCATCTTGCTGGTACCGGCTGACTGGTTCGGGCTACATGCCAAGTTCGTTGTCGCCGATCTTGCGGTTCGATCATGCTACTAATGCGTTTTTTTCTTTTGATGTGACAAAGCACGGAGGCAAGCTATGGGAGTGACAGTAGAATTCGAGAATGAGCGAGTCAGGGTTTTGAGAGTCAAGCACGAGGGACGAGAACGGCACCCACACACTTCCCGGCATGACAGGTTGATTATCTATCTTAACGAGGGACGTGTCATGCGAACGGAAAATGGCAAACAAGAAGAGATTCGACGCAAAGCCGGCGAGGTGGTCTGGAAAAAAAGTTCGGAGCACCAGATCGAAAACCTGAAAGACTCCAACCATGAAACCATCATCGTGGAGTTCAAACCCTGACTGTGAACGCCATTGAACTCGGTTAGTTCAATGAGTCGGCACTGCGTCAAGCCAGTTTGGCACGGCCTGGTGGGGCAGCCCGACCGGCTAAAGAAGCAATTTTCTGCATCACCTGGGGCTAGGGTTCACTAGTTTCTATTTCATTCGACAAAAGGAAAACCCGTGATTGTCACTCAGCACAACGACAACCGCCGTAGCGGCGCCAATCTCGCCGAAACGATTCTTAAGACCAGCACCGTCAACAGCGTCAATTTCGGAAAGCTGTTCGAACTGCCAGTGATTGGCGCCGTCTATTCGCAGCCGCTGTTTGTGCCCAACGTGCTTATCAACCGGCAGCGGCACAACGTGCTGTACTTAGCCACCATGCACAACCAAGTGACTGCCTTCGATGCCGACATGGCGCAAGCGCCTTTGTGGCAGCGGCGGTTGGCACAGTCGATCCAACTGCCTGACCAGCAGATCGGCAACGGCGGCTACCGCGATATTGAGTGGGAAGTCGGCATCCTCTCAACGCCGGTGATCGACTCCGATCGCAACGCTATCTACATCGTCAGCACCTCGAAGCAGCCGGGGGATGGTTCGATCATCCATCAGCTCTGGAAGCTCGATCTCACCACAGGCAACGATCTGCATCCACCGACAACGATCGGCGGCAGCGCAGGCAATGCAGTGTTCGTCAGTCACAAGCAGATCCAGCGTTCGGCGCTCCTGTTATCGGAAGGCAGGATCTATGTCGCATTCGCCAGCTACGGCGACATTCAGAAGCCATACCATGGCTGGGTGTTCAGCTTTGACGGCGATACCCTCGCTCCGCTCAAAACCTTCTGTTCTTCCCCGCAGCCCGCCGGTGACCAGGGCGAAGGCGGCATCTGGATGGCTGGACAGGGCCCCGCCACCGACGACAATGGCAACCTTTATTTAATGACCGGCAATGGCGATTTTAGTCCGGGAATCGGCAACATGGGTGACTGCGTGCTCAAGCTTGATCTCAACTTGAACCGGGTCGACTTCTTCTCGCCGCACAACAACGCGCAACTGGACAGCGATGACAAGGACCTCGGCTCGGGGGGCATCCTGGCCATCCCTGGCACAAACATGGTGATCGGCGGCGGGAAAGAAGCATTTTTATATTTGATGGATATGAACCACCTGGGCGGCTTCGATCCGAACACTGACCATGTGCTCGACAAGATCCCAGCCAGCATCACAGACGGAAATCACCACATCCACGGCTCACCCGTCTTCTGGAATGGTCCCGACGGCCCGCGCATTTACGTTTGGACCGAGAACGATCAGTGCAAGGCATTTCAATTGGCCGGGAATAAGGTGAATCATAGCCCGGTGGCGCAATCGGCTGTGAGCGCGCCCGTCAATGTCCCCGGCGGTTCGCCCGGCATGCCCGGCGGCTTCCTCACCGTCTCAGCCAATGGCGGCCAGGACGGTATTATGTGGGCTACTCACCCATGGGCAGACGACTTGAATCAGAAGATCGGCAACGGAGTCCTGCGCGCCTTTGACGCCAGAAGTTTGCGTGAGATCTGGAACAGCCGCAGCAGCCGTGCGCGCGACGATTATGGCAACTTCGCCAAGTTCTGTCCGCCCACCGTCTCCAATGGCAAAGTCTACGCGGCGACCATGGGTGGCCTCTCCCATAAGGTCACGCTGGGCGAGACGGCGCTTGGCGGTCCAGCGATGATTAACCGAAATGATTGTGATTTTGTTGTAGGCTGGAGCGGCACCGACAATCCGAGCCACCTCAACATCATTTTCTCCGGCGACGGGATTAGCTGGGGCAACAAGGTCACCATTCCAAACGAGACTACTCCTAACGCGCTATCGCTGGCGTTCGACGGGGGTGCGCCGCCCAGCGGGCGCACTTTCCTTGCCTGGACTGGCACCGATGGGGCGCACAGCCTCAACGTGATGTCAACGGAAGACGCGACGCTGCGCAGCTGGAGCAATAAACATACGCTCAATGAACGGAGCAACCATGGCCCGGTTCTACAGTTCTTCAACGGACGGCTTTTCCTCGCTTGGACCGGCACAGACAACCGTTTGAATGTTGTTTCCACGGGGGACCTCGGCGCCTCGTGGCAAAATAAGCGCACGCTAAACGAGACCAGCCCGACCGAGCCCGCGCTCGCCATCTTCAACGGCAAGCTCATCCTCATGTGGAATGGGACCGACAGCAATCATGACTTGAACTTCATCGAGTCGAGCGACGGCGGCCTTACTTGGGGCAACAAGGTGACCATGGGCGATACGAGCGACCATCACCCGGCGATGGCGGTGGGATCCGATCATGTGCCCTACTTCTGCTGGACGGGCTCAGGGAATGAATTGATCAACCTCCTTCACTCGGAGAGCGGTAACACCAACGGCTTTCTGTCCTCACCTAACTACAAGCGGACTTTTTACGATACTGGATCCAACGGACCCTGCCTGTGCGAATTCAAGGGCAAGATGTTTATTGGGTGGACGGGCACCGACAGCGGTCACCATGTCAATGTTGCACAACTGAGCCGCGGATCCGTAGCAGTTTACGGTCAGCTGCCGCGATAGGGCTAACTTATTAGGACTGCATTGCGCATTGCAGAGGCACCGTAGAATATAGAGAATAAACTAATTCGCAACTGCGAGATTGTACAGAGGCAAAACGCTAGATAATGGTTGGGCGGGTCCATGTGCGCGCCAAGAATGCTAGCTAAAAGCATTGCACAGACCAAAATTTTATACTGGCGATAAGATCGAAAAGTCACAGGAGAGACGAAATGGAATGGGAAGCACCAGCTTTTGAGGAGATCGAACTGAACTGCGAAATTAACTGCTACGCCAACGCAGAAATCTAACCGGATGCGAGTCAAGGTGCTTGGCTCCGCCGCAGGCGGCGGATTTCCGCAGTGGAATTGTGCCTGTTCTAATTGCCGCCGGCAGCGAAATGGCCTATTGCGTGGGTGGCCACGAACCCAGGCCCAATTGGCTTGTGATCTGGACCAGGATCATTGGCTGCTGGTGAATGCCTCACCTGACCTTCGCGCGCAGATTGAAGCGGAACCATGTCTCCACTCTCGACCGGGTATTGCTCCAACTTTGCGGCATACTCCCATCGCTGGAGTTGTGCTGACCAGTGCGGAACTGGACGGCACTATCGGTCTATTATTGCTGAGAGAGTATGCATCCCTTCACATATACGCCACGCGTTCAGTGCGGCGAATTTTGACCCAGTCGAATAGTATGTTCCGCATGATTCATCGCGAGGAAAGGCAGGCTACCTGGCACGACATCATACCGGGGCAGAGTTTTTCCGTGAGGCCAGCGAATGGCGCTGAGAATGGTATTCGATGCCTCCCACTTTCATTGGGAGGCGCATTTCCCGAATATGTGGACCGGGAGCTGGCTGCCCACCTTGCACCCGACGAAGCCGTGCTCGCTCTGGAGATTGAGCCCATATCTGGTGGACGAAAATTTCTCTTCGCTCCCTCGGTCGGCCATATCAATGAATCATTGCTGCACAGGCTTTCCAACTATGCTCTGCTTTTCTGGGATGGCACATTCTGGTCTGACGATGAGTTGATCTCGGTCCGTGGAGTGGGACGCAGGGCGACCCAGATGGGACACCTGCCTCTCATGGGGCCGTCGGGCAGCCTGGCGCAACTGAATGGAGCTGCAAAACAAAAGCGTCTTTTGATTCACATCAACAACACAAATCCAATTCTTGATGAAGACAGCGCCGAATATGCCCAGGTTCGCGCCGCGGGCTGGGATGTGGCTGCGGACGGAATGGAGTTCCAGCTATGAATGCCGCAATCCAGCTCCCGCTGCTCTCCTCAGAAGAGTTCAGGCATTCGCTGTTCTCCATTGGGAAGGAACGTTATCACCACCTGCATCCGTTTCATCTGCTGATGCACGAGGGCAAGCTCTGCCGTGGGCAGTTGCAAGCCTGGGTTCTGAATCGCTACTACTACCAGAACCGCATCCCTATCAAGGATGCCGCCATCCTCGCCCGGTCCACCGATTCCAGCTTCCGCCGTAGCTGGCGAGAAAGAATGATTGAACATGACGGCGACCATGATGGCAATGGCGGTATTTCTCGCTGGCTGGAACTGGCCGAAGCCACCGGCTTAGCCCGCGAGCGAGTTGTAAGCGAACGCGAAGTGCTTCCGATCGTGAGATATTCGGTCCAGGCATATCTGGAATTGGTCCGCGGTGAAAGCATGGTGCAGGCGGTCGCCAGTTCTCTGACCGAACTATTTGCCGGTGAGTTGATCACGTTGCGAATAGAGAAGCTGCGCACATATTATCCCTGGCTGGCCCACGGTTTAAGCTACTTCGAAAACCGCATCTCACAAGCGCCGCGGGAGGCCCAGTTTGCCTTCGACTTTGTGGTAGAGAATGCCCGCACGCGAGAGCAGCAGGAGGAAGCTTTCCACGCACTGCGGGCCAAGTGCGATCTGCTCTGGGCCCAGCTCGATGCCATTCACTTTGCTTACGTGAATCCCGGTTGGCCTCCACCAGACGCATTCCGGATGGGCTCATGAATATCCCTCCTTCCCAAAGTACGCCCACACTTATGCCGGGCTGCCGCTTGGGACATCATCCAACTTTAGGAAGAGTTCTATTGGTGCCGGAAGGCATGATGCGCGTGAATGAAACAGGAATCAAAATATTGGAGTCTTGTAATGGTGTGAGGACTTTCGCGGATATCGTCGCGCTGTTGCGGCAACAGTATCCCTCCAAAACTCCAGCGACGATGGAAAACGAAATTGGCGTATTTTTGGAGCGCCTGCGCCTGAGACGCGTTGCGGATTATTAGCATGAACGCGCCCATGGCTGTCATCGCAGAACTTACGCATCGCTGCCCCTTGCGGTGCGTCTATTGTTCCAACCCGCTCCAGCTTCAAACCCAAAATAAAGAGCTTGCGGCTGAAACATGGATGGATGTGTTCAGGCAAGCAGCAGAACTGGGAAGTCTGCAACTGCACCTTACCGGAGGTGAACCGCTAGTCCGTCCGGACCTCCTTCAGCTCGTCCAAGGGGCGCGCTCTTTTGGTCTTTACGTAAATTTGATTACTTCCGGGATCGGCCTAACCGGCGAGCGGTTGCAAGGGCTGGTCGACGCCGGGCTCGATCACATTCAGTTGAGCTTGCAGGGTGGTACTGCAGACATTGCTGACGCGGTTGCGGGCGTCAAGGCCCATGAGCGAAAGCTGGCCGTTGCCCGTGAAATTCGCAAGCACAGAATTGCTTTCACTTTGAATGTGGTGGTGCATCGTCACAATCTTGAACAACTTCCCGCCATTATCGCGTTAGCAGAGCAGGCGGGAGCATACAAACTCGAAATCGCTCACGTCCAATACTATGGTTGGGCTTTTGCCAACCGCGATTCTCTTCTGCCCACCCGCGAGCAGCTTCAGTGTTCCATGGAAACCGTAAAATTGGCGCGAGAAAAATTTGCTGGAAAGATGCGTATTGATTTCGTGGTGCCAGACTACTATGCCAGATTTCCTAAGGCCTGCATGGGAGGATGGGGGCGCAAGATCATGCTCATTAATCCCCATGGCGAGGTCTGGCCCTGTCACTCAGCCAACGTGATTCCTGGCTTACGCTTCGATAGTGTCCGTGAACACCCCCTGCGTTGGATATGGGAAGAGTCACCTGCATTTCAGCTTTACCGTGGGGAGGAATGGATGCAGGAGCCCTGCCGCAGTTGCGACCATCGGCATGAAGACTTTGGTGGTTGCCGGTGCCAAGCCTGGTTGCTGATGAACAATGCTGCTGCCACTGATCCGGTCTGCTCACTGTCTCCGCAGAACCAACTGGTACGAGGCATTATCGAGAAGACTAACAACCGTCATCCGGGCATGGCAACAGAAGAGGATTATCCTGCTGCCTCTCCTGAATGGAAATACCGCGAATATGGAAAGGGCGGATAATCCCGTATGGTCAAAAATCTGAAACGTGGGTAAGGCCGCGGCTTACAGTTTTTCCTTTTCCTCATAGCG
>DATCAX010000379.1:0-8229 GCA_036512375.1 Candidatus Angelobacter sp.
CGAGGAAACGCAGTGGTGAAGGAGAATTTATGAACAGCCGACTCAAACACATTTACCTGCTTGTTGGACGAGTGCTAAACAACCCTACAGCTTTTGGCTTGGGTGAACGTCCCCCAAAAGCGCTGGGGGATGCATTAACCAAAATTCAGAGCCAACTGATGAAGGAACTACAGGAAGAAATATCTGAAGAAAATTTTCAGGCAACGGAATTATCGCAGGACGCTGACATCCCAGTTCTTAGGGGTGTCACCTCGACTTCATTTACGGTGCCGAAGACCGGAACTTAGGGTTACGGTCTTACTATGTGATTGTCATCACAGAAGTGCTTTCGATCTAAGCCTAAGATTGGCTGTATAAGCGGAGGTCCCATATGGCTACCCTCTCTGTCCATGGTGCAATTCGTGTCGCTAGCCTGAAAAATATCTTGTTCGCAACGGACTTTTCCGAAGCCTCGATGAAGGCGCTCCCTAACGTTGAACTTTTGGCGAAAAAGTTTGGGGCATCAGTCTTCGCCTGCCACATCATCACACCCGCTTCATTGGTCACGGTGGCGCCCCAGGCTGCACCGTATCTGTATGAAGCCGAGTACAACGCCGCAACGAAAGAGCTGGACAACATTGTGAGCTCACCTCAATTGGGAGGAATCAAGACCAAAGCGTTGCTGTCATCTGGCATCCTGGGCGATGCTCTTCTGGAGGAAATCAACAACAATCATATTGACCTGGTAGTGGCAGGCACGCACGGGCGTACTGGGCTCCGCCGCTTTCTTCTCGGATCAGCTGTGGAAGAAATCTGCCGCGTGGCCACGTGTCCTGTATTGACGGTTGGCCCGAACCTTCCGAGCATAGCGACAAACTTTGGCCGCATACTGGTGCCGACGGACCTTTCAGACGAGAGTATGCGCTCGCTGCCCTTTGTTGTGCGGCTTGCCGGCGAGTATGGTTCTGTTGTAACGGTGCTGCATGTGCTGCCGGAGGAAACCGCCGGCAATCCGGATGCCAGGAAGCTCTTTGAACCCATATTCAAGAATATGGTTCACATCTTCGAGCCGCTGCTTGGCGCGCTAAAGACTGAGTTTGTAATGGAAGCCGGAGAGACAGTGGATACGATTCTAAAGGTTGCGCGAGAGAAGGGAGCTGGCCTGATCGCGATGGGCATCAGGAGTGCCTTCCTTCACGGGTTCCATGTGCGGACGAGCGTCGCATATCGAGTGATGGCGGGAGCGCATTGCCCAGTTGTCACGTGCAGGTAAATGGATGCACCTGAGCAATTGTTTCCCTCAGCTCGGCTCGGTAGGCTCAAAGTGGGTAACGAATCCAGCAAAGGAGCAGGTTTCCTGGCGATAGATCCGCATACGAACACGGTCCACATGATTCAGGTCGGAGGGCCGCAACAGTTCAGCCGTGGCGGACGTCATCAAGACCTAAGCCTCGTTGGGCGTTGTTCGGCGGAAACGACCACAAACGCGAGATGCTTGGCACGTCATTGGTCATTGGCCTGGGCAGCCTTGCCGATGGCGCTTTTATCGTGATCGACCTGCGCAGAAATGAAGCCAAGCCAGGCGTCCTGCGCCGCACGGCCAGCGCAGTCTGAAGGGACGAAACGGCCCAAATGGATGGCAGATTAGCCTTGCTAAAAGACCCTGCCGAGCTCTAAGAAAATCAAATTACTAAAGGCACCTCTTCCGCGGAAATGGCTCCACGAGCGTGGAGTGCTCGCGTTCCATGCGGCCTGGCTGCGCTTAACCGCTCAGCGCTGTCCCCGTTACCTCTGTCACTAGAGAACTTTTAGAATCCCTAATTACCGCTGTTACTGGTAGTTAGCGGGGAATCGTTTTACCCTTCGGGCATGGCGAATTGGATGAGTCAACACGAAATTTTGGCGGCTGCAATGTTTATCGCCCTCTCATTCGCCCTCATTGGCATTTTCTCGCTCCTGGAGAGGCAGTACAAACGGCAACTAACAGGTCGTCGCAAAGTTTAGGCCCCAGCGCAAGTCGGGTAACTGAAACTTCGCCTGCTCACAATTTAGACGCAAAAAAGCCCACCGGGTCACGGTGGGCTTTTCATTCAGGTTAATGATCTAACGGTTGGACTGTTGTGCTGCCGCGCGCTGGGCCACAATCTTCCTGGCGTTTTCCGCCAACTCTTTGGCCTTCGGCAGCTGGGTGAGCGCCGCGATCACCTGCGGGTCATTCTCCGCCCGAACTCGCAAGCCTTCTTCCTGTCCAAACTCAGAAATAAAGAGCTCCGTCTTGATGCTGGACTTGATGAAGTCCGAGCCTTCCGTCAGCTCAGCTTCAGTAAACGGAATTTTCTGTGATTCCATGAATTTACGGAATTCCTGCATCACCGCGTCTGTGACTTCAAAACTCTTGTCCACATGGCGGTTGTTCAGGTAGTGCTTGGCGAAATTGAAGAACGCATATTTCACCAGCAGGGAATCCTCAAAGTGCGTGGTCTTGAATGGCTTTACTTTTACGTCGGGGGTGATGCCGCCGCCGCCGAACATCGTGCGCCCACTATCGGTCAGCTTCACTTCCTTGGAAGGTGTGGTCGCGTTGGTATTGGCGTTGTTGTTGGGATTATCTTCCTGCTCGCGCGCGTAATAGTAATCGTAAAGAGAAACGCCGTTGTAGTCGCGCTGGATCAGGCGTCCGCTCGGCGTGTAGTACTTGGCCGTGGTGAGCGCCAGACCAGTGTTCTCTGAGAGCGGATACACCGTCTGTACCAGCCCTTTGCCAAACGTGACTTCGCCCACAATCAGTCCGCGATCGTGGTCCTGGATGGCTCCGGAAACAATTTCCGCCGCGGAAGCAGTGCCGCGGTTTACCAGCACTACCAGCGGATAATCTTTCCCGCTATTGCCGTGCGCCGCCTTGTACATCTTTTCCGGTGAGCTGCGGCCGCGATGCGAGACAATGATCTGTCCCTTCTTCAGGAACTTATCGGCCACGCCCACGCCTTCATTCAGCAGGCCGCCAGGATTGCCGCGCAGGTCAAGGATCAGGCCTTTCAAGTCGCCAAAGCCCTGCAGCGCGTCTTCAACTTCCTGTTCCGTGGTTTCATTGAAGGCCGTCACGTGCATATAGCCGATGCCCGGCCGTACCATGAATTTCAGGTCAACGCTGTTGCGCGGAATCTCGTCGCGGATCACGTTGAACTCAAGCGGCTTCTCGGTAGCTTCGCGCAAAATTGAAATGTGAACGTTAGTGCCTTTCGGCCCTTTGAGCAGGTCGGCCACATCGCTCACGCTCATGTTGTCCGTTGCTTTCGCGTCGACGGCAATGATCACGTCGCCCGGCCGCAAACCGGCTTTGTACGCGGGCGTTCCCGCGAAGGGAGCCACCACAATGATTTTGTTGTTACGCGGGGCGATCTGCATGCCTACGCCGTAATATTTGCCGCTTTGCTCTTCGCGCAGCAGCGAATATGACTTGGGATCAAAAAAGTTCGAATGCGGATCCAGCACGTGCAGCATGCCCGGGATGGCGCCGTTATAAATCGCTTTGTCAGGATTTACCGGTTCCGCGTAGTTCTGTTCCACCAGGTTGTAGACTTCTGAGAACTGGTGGAGACTGTCGCGGACGTCATTGTCCGAAGCGCCTGTTGCATACGAAGGATTGCCCCTCTGGCTGAAGGCAGCAGACCCTAGAAAACCACAGGTGACAATGATGAGAAGGACAAAAAAAAGTGAACGGTTTGTTCCACGAGACATGAAGAATCCTCGGCCGCCGAGCTTGGGCTCCGACTGCGGTAAACTGAACTCAGTATAACATTCCGCCCATCAGGGATTTACATGCATTTCGTCCCGGAATGGGCCTTCCGTAACCTGCTACTCTTGAGCTACGGCAATCGGCTTACCTTCGTACATCTGATGAGATGCTTTTTCCGCTCTGAAAGCTGCGGAACTTTTACTTATTGGAAAAGTTAATCAAAAATCCTGCTCTTTTTTAAGAAAAGCTGCGGTATTATTAGAAATAATCTTATGGACTTTGGTTTTTCTGGCGAGATCATCTTCATCATGCTCCTGGCCCTCATCTTGTTAGGGCCCAGGAAGTTACCGGAGATTGCCCGGACCATGGGCAAATTCATGGCTGAGTTCAAGAAGGCCAGCAATGAGTTCCAAAGCCAGATTCACGATGAAATCCGTAATCTCGATCTCGAGGCCGCGGATCCTCGTAAACATCTTGAGCCGGAGATCGCCAAGATCTCCGCTGATGAGGATCTCTCCATTCAAGGTGCGCTGAACCGCCTGAGTGAGCGGATGAAGAACACCATCCCGCGGGATTACGATGCCTGAACTTGTGGCTGAACCAGAAAATTCAAGCGACGAAAAACGATTGCGCCAGATGGGCTCTATGAGCCTGATGCAACACCTGGAAGAGTTTCGCAAACGCATCGTCTATTCCCTTGCCTCAGTGGCGGTTGGTTTCGGCGTTTGCTGGTATTTTGCCCAGGACAAGATTTATCCGCTGATTGAGAAGCCGATCCTGGTTGTGTTCAAGAAATACAACATTGATCCTCATCTGACCTACCTCAGTCCTACTGACCCATTCAACCTGTACTTGAAAGTCGGACTGATGGCCGGCATTTTTTTGGCTTCTCCTGTCATCTTGTACCAGGTTTGGAGCTTTATCTCGCCGGGGCTTTACCGGAATGAGAAGCGTTTTGTGGTCCCGTTTCTTCTTTTGTCAGTGGGACTTTTTTTGGCCGGAGGCTACTTCGGATACAGGGTCATCTTTCCGGTTGCGATGGATTTTCTGATTGGAAGCTACGGCGCAAATTTCCGGGCGAACATCACCATTGACGCCTACACTAAGTTGTTTCTCACCATTATCCTTGGCCTCGCCATCATTTTTGAGATGCCCATCGTGCTCGGCTTCGCCGGGTTGATGGGCGTAGTGAATGCCAAATTCCTCTTTAAGCACATTCGGGGAGCTGTACTGATCTGCGTTACCCTCGCAGCGATACTTAGCCCGACCACCGACATCATGAACCTGACCATCTACGCTGCTCCGATGGTCCTTCTCTATATCGGGAGCATCGGCCTTGTGTGGCTGGTCCACCCCAGGCAGCGCCGCAAACGCGCAGAAAAGCGCAAGAACCAGGACTTACAGTAAACTGATAGCGTTCCTCTGACGGCTTTCCGCCAGCGGGATGTCTGTTTTAAATTCTGTGCGGCAAGGAGCGCAGCGCGTGAGCTTGTATCTACGAACGGCTGCTTTAGTCCTGGCTCTTTCTCTCACCGGGGTGGGATGTTCCAACGGCAAGGCTGCTTCAGCAGCCAGTGCACCGTCGTCGCCCCAACCGGCGACGCAACCCGCGTCCAGCCCGCCCGTCAAAGCAATAGAGCCCATTGGACCGGCACTGCATGTGGATGCTGCACGCACCATGCAGTACACCAAAGAGATTGTTGCCTTCGGGCCGCGTTGGGACGGCAGCAAGCCCATTGAGCAAGTTCGCAGCTATATCAAGGGCAAGCTCAAGGGCGACCAGGTCGAAGAGGATTCTTTTGTATCCGAGACCTCGGCCGGTAAAATGCCAATGACCAACATCGTTGCCAAATTCCCCGGTTCCAAAGACGGCATTATTGTTCTGGGGTCGCACTACGAAACCAACTACTGGCTGCGCGATACGCCCTTTATCGGCGCCAATGACGGAGCAGCAACCAGTGCGCTCCTCCTGGCCATCGCTGACCAGCTTCGCGGCAAAAAGCTGGAAGGCTACAGTGTATGGATCGCCTTTCTCGACGGCGAAGAGTCCTTCACCCGCCAGTGGCATACCAATGATGCGCTCTGGGGCAGCCGTCACATGGCCAAGAAGATGCAGGATGACGGTACCAGCAAAAAAGTGAAGGCATTCCTGCTGGCAGATATGATTGGCGACGCCGATCTTGACATCTGTCGCGATGAAAACTCCACGCCATGGCTGGAAGATCTTCTGCTCCAGGCGGCGACGCGGCTCGGGTATCAGTCGCATTTTTTTGCAACGACAACCGCCGTGGAAGATGACCATATTCCTTTTGCCCGGGCCGGTATGCCCGTCGCGGACATCATCGATATCGATTACGGCTACAACAACAGCTTCCACCACACGGTGCAGGACACCGTGGATAAACTTAGTGTCGAGAGTTTGAAGATCAGCGGTGACGTCATCCTGGAGACAATTCGTCTGATCAACGGGATGGGCGATACTCCTCCGCCTGCGCCACAACAAAAGTTGCCATCGTAAAAGGAGACAGGGAAGCGCGCGCTAAATTAATTCCATGCACAGCTGGTTCTGGATTGTTTTTAACGCCGCAATTCTCATCTTGCTTTTTCTCGACCTGACGGTCGTGAGCCGCAAGCGCCGCGCTGTTCCGTTCAGACAGGCCTTGCTGATGAGCGTTTTCTGGATTGGGCTGGCGATGGCTTTTGCCGTGTTCGTCCATCAATGGTTGGGCTCCACCAAGGCCCTGGAGTTCGTGACAGGCTACCTGCTGGAAGAAGCTCTTAGCGTCGATAACCTGTTTGTTTTCATCTTGCTGTTTGCGTATTTTAAAGTCCCACCTGAGGAAGAAAAAACTGTACTGTTCTGGGGAATTATCGGCGCGTTGATCATGCGCGGCGCTTTCATTGGCGCTGGCGTGGCGCTGGTGCAGCGCTTTCATTGGATTCTCTACGCTTTCGGTGTCTTCCTGATCTGGACTGGTTTTCAACTCATGCGCGAAGGAGACGAGCAGCAGGATCCTTCCCGCAACATCGTTTTAAAATTTTGCCGGCGCTTCCTGCCACTCACGGAAAACTACGAGCAGAAGAACTTCTTTGTCCGTCGCGAAGGACGTATCCTGGCCACACCACTGTTCGTCGTTCTTCTGGTGGTGGAGACCACGGACATCCTGTTCGCTACGGACTCTATTCCAGCCATTCTGGCCATCACTCGCGATTCGTTTATCGTCTACACGTCAAACGTTTTTGCTATCCTGGGCCTTCGCTCTCTATACTTTGCGCTGGCAGGCCTCATGAAGTTGTTTCACTATCTGAATTATGGATTGGCAGTGGTCCTGATGTTTATCGGCGCAAAGATGCTCCTGCCGGAGAGATACCATGTTCCCACATGGGTAGCGCTGGTTGTAGTGGCTGGCGTACTCGCCCTGGCAGTGCTGGCTTCACTGCTGTTTCCGAAAAAAGATGTGCCTAATTCGGCAGAGCGCCAGGCTTGAGAGAGAGCAGCAGGGCGAACTGCTGTTCGGGCGAAAGACCGGTCGAATTTCTGCGTCGCGCAACACCGATGCGGTTTCCCGGCAGCATTCCGGCGCGATCCATATCTTCATTGGACAGGTTTAATTCGCGAAGTCCCCAGAATCGGGTGCGGATGGATCTATTGTGCTCGTTGATATAACCGACTTCATGCTCGCTGATCATGGCGAGAGCCTTGTCGTAGGCGTCCTGGGGCGAATCGGCGAAGATTACGCGGGTCTTCTTGTGAACCAGATTTTGCGGATCGCCTTCCAGCGTAACTTCTTCTGTCAATTCTGCTATGTACCAGCGATCAGTTGTCCCGGGAGAATTGGGCATGAGCATGTTCATCCTTTTCAATAGTTTGCGCGGAGACTATGGACTAAACACTCGCCCGGCAGATTTTATTCATTTCCCCGGATACTGCAATTTCCCAAGGATTTTAACCTTACACTACTAAGGGTAAGTCAGAGAGGTAAAAAATAGAGGTTTTGCAAAAAATATTTGTTCTCGATCTTATTTAATTAGCTGGCTTGGGCAGCGCTCTGTTGGCGCGGTGACGTCAGGTTTTTCCCTTGAACCTGAGTTTTATAGGCAATTAAGTAGCTGGACAGAAGTAACTTGAAGCCTGTTATTCATCGTGAGACGATAGGTCATCATCGGTGCTTCTCTCCAAAATCTGGTGGGGCCATGGGAAACCATGGCCTCTTTGATTTTCAGGAGAGAGATTCTTTCTGCTTAGACAAAACGGACGCCCTTTTCTCCCACGATTGAGTGCTTTTTGAATTTAGGGTCGTCATGCGCCGGGTAGTCAGTGCGATAATGCGCCCCACGGCTTTCCAGCCGGGCCAGTGCTGAACGCGCAATCAACTGTGCTGCTGTGTGGATGTTCCTGGCTTCGCAATTGCGTCGCGACGTCTGCGGCGGCAGTTCCTGGGCCGACGCCTGAAGCTGCTGTATCGCCTCCGTCAGGCTTTGGCGGGAACGAACGATCCCAACCTTGTTCCACA
>DATCAX010000380.1:0-8210 GCA_036512375.1 Candidatus Angelobacter sp.
TAATAATTAGCGGCAACCTACAGAAGCATGGAAGCAGCTGAGCTGCTCCATGCTTTTGTGTGCGTCGGAATTGGCAGTTCAGGGCATTGCCACGCGATCCTTCATCCTGCCATCCGCATATCTAGCTGGAACCCACTAAAAGCGCGGGTACAGACGCTTCTTAGAGGTAACCGGACAAAACCAAAGGTAGCCGTCTGCGGGAGAAGACGGATGGTTCCCACAGGACAGAGTTTCACTGTCATTTTTCGTACTTGATTCGCTCTTCGAACGACGCTATAATCCGGCAGCGCCTCAGGGTGTAAGCGGTGGAAGGTCTTTGAAAACAAGCAGTTATGAGCTAAAGCGCTGGCAGCTAGCACCCGGTAGCTAGCAACTGGCCAGAAGCGAAAGAGCAACGCGATTCGAGGGCGAAAAAACGCAAAAAAGAGGGGTCGCCAGCCTTTCGACAGTCCTTTCGAATTGCGGTTTACCTTTTGTTTGCAACAAAACGTCTATGGGGGGTGGGGGGCTGGCTGAAGGACACAGGCAGAGGGCCGCACAAATCGGTGGATCGGGACATCGGAAAAGAAAATCTCACCACTGATCAACGCTGATGACACTGATCCTGAGAAAAGCTCAAAAGCCAAGAGCCAAGAGCTAGTGGCTAAGGCTACTCTTAAGCAGCTGAAGGCGTGGCGTAAAGGTTTTTATCCAGCCACTCTGCAACCGGTGTTTCCAGGGCGAAATGGAGTCGGATTTCTTCTCCATCCAGGGCGCGCCACTGGTTGGAGTGAGATGAGGGTTCGGCTTGCGCGTCCACCGTGCGAAATTCGACCGAACTTTCTTGAATCCGATATTCGTTACAAGGGCCGCCATCTTTCGAAGCAATCCTGAGGCTGCGCAATCCTGATAGCACGATCCACTGATTCTGCAAAATGACCTCCAATACCGACGCTGGGCTGCGGATATGAATTACAGCGTTGGTCTTAATAAGTCTGATGACCTGCTGAGTAAGACGGTGTTGTACGCTAAATCGCACGGCGATGAAATAATCGAGCCAAGACCCTGAATTAGCATGCCTGTTGGAGCTTTCACAGGAGAATCCGTTGTCACTGACCGCGGTTGCTGCGCAAAAAGCGGAGAAGCGGGTTCCGGGAATTGATCTGGTGCGCGGCCTTTGCATTGTGGCCGTGGTGCTGCACCACATCAATCTCAGGATCCATTTCAGTCCTTTCAATTAGTCAGACGTCAACTCAGTGCTACCCGGAAAGTTGCGCATTTTTGCCATCGTATTTCGATCAATTTTGAGCGCCAAGGCGGCAACTTACGTTGCTGTGTCGGGTTTCATTCAGCGGAACCATTCTCAATAACTTGATCCGCTAGTGAAGAAACAGGATGATGAGCGCGGTTCCAGCTAATTCTGGATAGCAATCCAAGAGGAGAACAAACAGAATGAGAAAGTTGCTTATTCCGCTTTTTGCCCTTGCGGTCTTAATTTATATCGCTCCATCGGCGCACGCGGACGACTGGATATATCTTGGCCAGGCCCACGTGGACGGCCAGCATGATCATGACAATATAGAAGTGGGAAAGGCCGCCGGCCACTACCGCTTTCTTCAGGTCCGCGTAAACAACGCGCCCATTGAGTTCGATCGGATTGTTGTTCACTATGGCAACGGCGAGGCCGAAACGCTGCAGGTTCGCGACGTTATCCGCAAAGGCAGCAGAAGCCGGGCAATTCCTCTGGCTGGGGATCGCGTCGTACAGAGCCTGGAACTGTGGTACGGTAAAGCGAATCCAGTGTCGCGTCGGCCGGAAGTCAGCCTTTTCGGTCAAAAGTAAAAGCATCAATTAAAGCGGCCATCCGCGTGGTGAGGGTGGCCTGCTCTTTTTTAAGCGCTGGCGATCCGAATAACCAGGGATCAGAATCGCCCACGGCCTTGATCTTGGTAATCCTTATGGTCACTCCCCTTCATCGGCTACTCCCAGCTTGCCTAACCGGTAACGCAGGGCGTTTCTTGAGAGTCCCAGCAAACGCGCAGCCTGGCTCTTGTTGCCGTTGGCACGGCGCAGGGCTTCGCGGATCATATTGTCTTCCCACTGTTCCATGGTCATGCCCTCGGGCAAAAATTGGTCAGCGGAAGCAGAGGGCGCTGTCACTCCCTTGCCATGTCCCTTATCCAGGTGGATGTCCATGACGTCGATCAGCCGCCCTGAAGAAAGCGCCACCGCACGCTCCACGCTGTTCTCAAGCTGGCGAATGTTGCCGGGCCAGTGGTATTCCATCAGCGCGTTGAGCGCAGCGGGCGTAATGCCTTCAATTTCTCTTTCGCTATCAGCGGCAAAGCGCGCTAGAAAATGGTTCACCAGATCCGGAATATCTTCCTTGTGTTCGCGCAGCGGCGGAATATCGATCGGCACAACGTTCAGGCGGTAATAAAGATCTTCGCGGAATGTACCTTCTTCCAGCGCGGCGCGCAGATCGCGATTGGTGGCAGCGATCATGCGAATATCGACTTTCAAAGTCTTCGTCCCGCCCAGTCGTTCGAACTCGCGCTCCTGTAGAACGCGCAACAGCTTTACCTGGATAGCTGCGGGCACGTCGCCGATCTCGTCGAGAAAAAGTGTTCCTTTATCAGCTAGCTCAAACTTTCCCGGCTTGCTGGCCAGCGCGCCAGTAAAAGCCCCGCGCTCAAAGCCGAAGAGTTCGCTTTCAAACAGCGTCTCAGGAATGGCTGTGCTGTTGATCTTGATGAATGGACCGGCGGCGCGCCGCGAATTCTGGTGGATTGCCCGAACGATCAGGTCTTTACCCACACCGCTTTCCCCGCCGATGAGCACGGTGGAGTTGGTCGGCGCTACGCGCTCTACCAGTGCGAGCACTTCCTGCATCTTCCTGCCGCGGCCGACAATGTTCTGGAAATGGTAGCGCTTGCCCAGAGCTTCTTTCAGGCGCACATTTTCATCGCGCACCTGCTGGACGTCGAGCTCCTTGTTGATGACCAGCTTCATTTCCGCCATGGTGAAGGGTTTCAACACATAGTCGCTGGCGCCGGCCTTCATGGCGTCCACAGCGGTCTCAACGCTACCGTACGCGGTCATCACAATGAACGGCAGGCCCGGGTTCAACCGCTTCCCTTCCTGCAGGAACGCAAGGCCATTCATGCCCGGCAGCTTCAGGTCCGTCACCACAAGATCTACCGATTCCTTGCGGAGATAGAGCATTCCGCTCTCCGCATCGCCTGCGGTATGAACACTGTGCCCGTCTTCGCCCAGGCTGATTTCCAGCAACCGGCGCATGCGCGGCTCGTCTTCAACGATAAGAATGTTCGCCATAAATTAAAGTTTTGATGCGCTGGTTTGCGGAGCCACCGCGGGAAACTCAACGCGAAAACAAGCTCCATGTCCCGGCTCGCTTACCAGTTTGAGCGATCCTCCGTGAGCATCAACAATCTTGGAGACGATCGCCAGCCCCAGCCCTACGCCCAACTTTCTTGTGGTTACAAAAGGATTGAATATCTGCTCCTTTAATTCCGGCGGGACTCCCGGACCGCTGTCTTCAATCTCCACCACGACGCCCTCTCCCGCTTTTTCAACCGACGCATGAAGCCTGACGCGCAAGTCGCCACCCTGGTCGCCCATGGCTTCGCACGCATTCATGAACAGGTTGGTGAAGACCTGGTCACACAGGTCTTGGTCCAGCATTACTTGCGGCAAGCCAGAAGCAAAGTCACGGTGTATGTTCACCTTCTTGCATGCGCCCTGTTCGGAAACGGTCTTCAGACATCGCTCTACAACCACCGCCAGATCAGCCGCGCCCAGATCAAGCTGCGATGGCCGGGCAAAATCAAGAAAGCGGCTCACCAGTGCGCTCACGCGGTTGACCTCAGTGTAAATATATCCGGCAAGCTCTTTCGCCAGCGGGTTCGCACTGTCCAGTTTTTGTACAAGTATTTCCGCAGAACCCTTGATCACGCCCAGCGGGTTGCGGATCTCATGAGCCAGACCGGCCGAAAGCTGGCCAAGCGCCGCCAGCCTCTCCGCCCTTTGCGCCTCTTCCTGGGCCAGCTTCAGGCTGCGATTCGCCTCACGCAACGTTTCAGAAAGCAGCTGATACTCGCGAACTTGCGCCCGATACTGCATGACGAAGCGGTTTACCGTCATCGCCACAAAGAAGAAGAACAATACACGCATCAGCAGTTCAGACATACTGCTGGTCGTGATGGTGAAGTGCAAGTTCGCCTGATATAGATATGAACTGTAGGCCACTGAGGCAGCCAGCGTCCACAGCAGCGTGCCCACGGGCCCAAAATACATGGCCGCCGTCATCACCGGCAGGTAATAGATGGGGTAGTACCCGCTGTTGATGGCCGCCGGGTCGCCCGTGTGATTAATGAGAATAGTTGCGAGGACAATCTTGATGAGCACGGCCATTGCCGGCCCCGGTTTTCCCGCAAGGCGTACGAATTGGGTCTCCAGCAACTGCGAAATTCCGATGATCAGCAGAATGAGCTGCTTATGCAATTCGGCGACAGGCGGTATAAGCGCAAGTCCGCCAAGAAAGATGAGCCAAAGAACGTCGAGCCAGCGCGGAGTAGCGCGTTCTGTCATAGGGACGGTTTGAATGTATCACGAGAATGAGCAATTGACTGCTGGGCTGATGGCACTTAGCGCGGGGGCTGGCATTATGGGGTTGAAGCATTCATGATCCGGGCCGATGGCGCATCCCAGCCGAACTTCGCTCTCTCCCCGGGAGGCTGACTCAAATGTCTAGCCTTAATTTATTTATCGAGTATTTCCCGGATTTTTGCGCTCAGGGCCTGGAAGGTAAAGGGTTTTTGCAGAAAGCAGGAAGGATCAAGAGAAATGCCATGGCGCCATACCGCATCGTCGGCATAACCAGAAATCATCAAAACATCCGTAGCCGGACGCGTTTTGCGCACATGTTCCACCACCCCACGACCACTCAACTTGGGCATCTCAATATCGGAGATCAGCAGCGAGATTGGCCCGGTGTGCCCGTCAGAAATGTCGACCGCTTCTTTTCCGTCTCCAGCTGTCAGCACCCGGTAGCCACAGCTTTCCAGATACTCACACGAGGCGTTGCGCAGGTCTTCCTCATTGTCTACCAGCAGAATGGTTTCGTGTCCTGGCACGTGCAACTGTTTCCGCAACTTAGTTGGCACGGGATTTAAATCGCTGCCGCAAACCACCGGCAGATAGACATTGAAAGTTGAGCCCCTTTGCGGCGCGGATTGCACCGTAATGTAGCCGCCGCTTTGCTTCACGATTCCATACACTGTGGAAAGTCCCAGTCCGGAACCAGTTTCTTTGGTGGTAAAGAATGGTTCAAACACCCTGGATTGCACTTCCGCGCTCATGCCGACACCTGTATCACTAACCGATAAGCGCGCATATTCGCCGGGCGGAAGCTCAGCATGGTCAGAAGAACTCTGATAAGTGTCGATATTGATCGCCAGCGTTCCCCCCTCCGGCATGGCTTCGCGGGCGTTGGTCGTGAGGTTCATGATGACCTGTTCCATTTGGCTCTGGTCCGCGCGCACCAGGCCCAGAAGTGGGTTTGTTTGAATGATGATTTGAACTTCTGCCCCCATCAGGCAATCCACCATGCTGCTCAGACCTTCCAGCACGGTCGCCAGATTCAACAACTTAAGGGACATCACCTGTTTGCGCCCGAAGGCCAGCAGTTGGCGGGTAAGAGACGCCGCCTTTTCGGTTGCCGAGATAATTTTTTCCGCGCGCCCACGTTCCGTCAGCTCAGAAGCGTTCGATTCAAGAAGTTCCGCGTGACCGCTGATAACGCCAAGAATATTGTTGAAATCATGCGCTACGCCGCCTGCCAGACGGCCTATGGCCTCCATTTTTTGCGAGTCGCGCAGTTGCTCTTCCATACCCTGTTGCTCGGTGATGTCACGCAGCATAGCCAGATGCTGGCCGGGAAGAATATTCGCCTTAAAACAATAGTCCACCAACCGCCGGGCGCCACTCTTTAGATGGACCCAGAACTGGCCTCGCCCGCTTTCTGACAATCTGAGTTCTGTCCACACTTCCTCAAAGCCCTTTAAACAGAAATCGCAGAGACGACCGCCGATCAGTTGGCTGCGTGGAACTTTCATCAGGGTCGCGGCTGCGGCATTCGCCTCAAGACAAATGCCATCGCCTTCAAAGATGATGATCCCATCCAGTGAATTTTCAAAGATAGCGCGGACGGTTGCTTCGCTGTGTCGCAGGGCTTCCTCTGAGCGCTTGCGTTCGATGGCATAGCGAATGGAGCGCAGGAGCAACCGTCCGTCAAACGTACCTTTTACCAGGTAGTCTTGCGCTCCCTCGCGAACCGTCCTGATGGCCAGTTCTTCGTCGTCTGATCCGCTCAGGACCAGGATCGCTGCGCTGGAGGCTGCTTGGCGCACGCGATAAAAAGTGTCATAGCCCGCGCTATCTTCCAGATTCAAGTCAAGCAGAACCACATCAGGATGGTCTTTCCCCAGATGATCCAGCGCTTTGCCTAGCCTGGTGACGTGGGTGCATTCCAGAGTAGTAGAAGGTGATCGCAGCAACGCTGTAATGAACTTTGCATCAACCGCGTTGTCCTCAACCAGCAGCACTCTAAGGATCCCCGTTTGCCGGGAATCCATCAGCAAGGTCGACATTTTTTACATCCACTCCTGAATCTGCTGTCTCCGCCGCGACGCCGGCTCGCGTTACTAACTTGCAGCACCGCGTACCATGGCATGCAATGTTTGTTGCAACAGATCAATTTCTTCCCTGAGTGTTTTCAGTAACCTCTCCGCCCCTGCGAGTGAACCAAGCCGTCCATTCTCTTCCAGTTCCAGCGCGATAGCAGCAGCAGCCCGTGCAGAAAACTGGAGCACTGATCCCTTGATCTTATGACTGGCCTTTTCCAAATCGGAGGCCGAACCAACTTCAATGGCGATTTCAATTTCAGCCAGCATTCGCGGCGCTTCCTCAGCAAACAACTCCACCAGCTCACGCAATAAATCCAGGTCACCATCCACGCGGTTCCACAAGGACTCCGGATCAAAGCGTTCGCTTTTCAAATGATTGAACCTTGCTTCTTGTCCCAGCGCACAAGCAATTATCTCGCTGTTCGATACAAAAATATTTTGTTTTTCAGTCTCCAAAACGGACCTCCAGCGGACCGGCGAAAAGAAGGTCTTTTGCCGCGCTTACTATAAGATAATCGGCAATCACAGGTAAGCGGCTTAGGGATTTTTTTTTACTGCTTTTGAAAACTCAAAAAGAAGAAAAGCAAGTTGACGATACTGCTGATAGCCCCTAAGTCTATGAATCGTCATACAAATCAGCAACCGTTCCGAAGATGCCAACCGACAAGCAGAGGGGAAGCAAGAGACCTTTCAGAGCAAATGGTCTACAATTGCTGTGTGGTTCCACTCAAAAAGTCTGTTTGCCTTGGCATGGCAATGTTTGTGCTTTCCGTGCCCATCCTTGCTTGCGCCCTTCCTGGGCAGCAAATGAGCGAAGAGGAACAGGCCTGTTGCCTTCACATGGCCGATGAGTGCAGCGGTTCGCAAATGGCGGAATCGCACTCTTGCTGCAAGAAATTACCTCAGATCGGCGCTAGTGTCTTTCAGGTAAGCAGCAAATACGCACCTGTTGCGTTGGATTACGCCATTCAAGTTGAACTCTACCTCCAGCCCAATGTCGCGATCTTCGTCGCCGCTGTGCTCCCACGGATGACCGTCTTACCTGAATCTTCACCCGGTCAACCCTCCGTCCTAAGAATCTAAGAACGCTTTTCGTCTCCACGCTCACACCAGACGTGTGCACCCGTGTCTTTTTTACAAACGGAGATATAGAGATGAAAGCGTTTCTGATTTTGCTATTGTCAACGACCGCCTTCTGCGTGACCACACAATCGCCCGATTCTGAGCATCCGGGATCGAACCAGGCTGTTCCCCTCGCTGTGCTGATCGAAGAAGCGCAGCAGAAGAATCCCGACATTCAGGCAGCGGGGCACGAATATCGAGCGGCCCGTAGTGGCGCGAAAGCAGCCGGTGCTCTGCCGGACACCCAACTCATGCTGCAACATCTCAGCGTGGGGAGTCCGCGTCCATTCGCCGGATATACCAACAGCGACTTTGCCTATATCGGTTTGGGCGCCTCGCAGGAGTTTCCCTGGCCGGGAAAACGCCAATTGCGTACCGAGGTCGCGAACCTCCAAGCTGAGT
>DATCAX010000381.1:0-2348 GCA_036512375.1 Candidatus Angelobacter sp.
CGATTCATTGATCCGCGGCGCTTTGGGCGATTGGAAGTCAGGCAGACAAGTTTCAGCGGCCCCGGTTCCGAGCCGCTCAATATTGATCCCGAAGAATTTGCCCAACTGTTCCATGCCAGCAAAGCGCCGATCAAGGCCGCGCTGCTCAATCAGAAGCTGCTGCACGGCGTGGGAAACATCTATGCCGACGAAGCGCTGATTCGCGCGCGCATCCGGCCGCGCCGTCGGGCCAATACACTCACGAAATCTGAACTGCGCAAGCTGCATGTTTCTCTGCAGAAAGTTCTGCACGCGGCCATTGCCGCCGGAGGATCTTCCATCTCGGATTACGTGGACGCAGATGGTGAAGCCGGATTCTTTCAGATCCAGCACCGCGCCTATGGCCGCGAAGGCAAACCGTGCCTGACGTGCAAAACCCCCATCAAGAAGATCGTGGTGGGCGGCAGAGGCACGCATTATTGTCCTAAGTGTCAGAAATAGCTTTTTCTGCAATCCCGAGCGCAACGAGGGAACCCTATAGCCACTAAAGTTAAAATTTCTATGCTTTCAGTGGATAATGATCCGTCTTCTGCTGCGCGCGGAAATCGGATTTCAGAAAGAGTTCGTCTCGATATTCCTCTGCAACTTTTGCATGCCTCTGATCCACCGCTGATAATCATTGGCCTTGTTCTGAAAAAATTTGCCCGCTTCCAGATGGGGCAGGATCATGAATCTTTCTTCGGCCATAGCTTTTACAACGTCATCGGCTACCTGCTCAGCTTCAATTGCTCCCTCCAGAAGCATCTTTGTGCCCGGATGGTCTGCCTTCAGCATGTTCGTAAGCACACCTTGCGGGCAGAGCGCGGAAACGCGAATTCCCTGTTCACCATAAGTAATAGCCAGCCACTCGGCAAAGCCAAGCGCAGCATGCTTGGTGACGGCATAAGGCGCGGAGCCCAGCGAGGTCAGCAATCCCGCGGCAGAAACGGTTTGCAGCAGATAACCTTCTTTGCGCGCGAGCATCTGCGGCAATACGGCGCGCGCCGCATAAACGTGGGCCATCGTATTGATGTCCCAACTACGCTTCCAATCGCGTTCTGAGGCTTCCGGTCCGCCGGCCACGGCAACCCCCGCGTTCGAGCAGAAGATATCCACCTGGCCAGCCAGGCTGCTAACTGACTCTACTAGCTTCTTGACCTGGGCTTCCTGCGATACATCGCAGGAGGAAAATCCCGCGCGGCCTTTCTCTATTTCATCGGCCACGGCCTTGCCATTGGCTTCATCTACGTCAGACACCGCAATAAATTTCGCGCCCTCTTTAGCGAACCTGAGACAGAGCGCCCGGCCGATTCCATTGGCGCCCCCGGTAACCACCACTACTTTTCCCTGAATTTGCATGTCGGAAACGATAGACCCTTCGCTATAAATCTTCAATCAGGCCGCAGAAACTCGCAATCAGGCGTTCGACGAATTAAGCTGATGCAGGCATCATCTGCGCTTTCAGAGGAGTCAAAATCCAGCATGACAATATTTGCCATTGGAGTTGACCTGGGCGGCACCAACCTGCGCATTGCTGCGGTGGATAGCACCGGCAAAGTGCTGGAGAAAATCACCACCAGCACGCAAGTCGCGCGCGGACGCGACCAGGTGATTGACGAAATGTGCAACGCGATCCAGGAGGTTGTCGCCAGGCAACGCGGTGCGGGCACACTGGCGGGAATTGGCATCGGCGTGCCTGGAATCATTGAGATGCAGACCGGGATGCTGCGTGATTCGCCAAACCTTCCTGGTTGGCATAACTATCCGGTGCGTGATGAAATTCAACGCCGCCTGAAAACTACTGTTGTGCTGGAGAATGATGCCAACGCCGCTGCTCTGGGAGAAAAATGGCTGGGCGCTGCCGCCGGCGTGGACGACATGTGCATGTTCACGCTGGGCACGGGAGTGGGCGGAGGACTGGTGCTGCAAGGAAAAATCTGGCATGGCATGACCGGAATGGCCGGCGAACTTGGCCACATCAACGTGGAACCCGACGGGCATCCTTGTAAGTGCGGCAGCCGTGGCTGCCTGGAACAATATGCTTCTGCCACTGCAGTGAAGCGGATGGCACAGGAAGTGATCGCCGGAGGCCAGGCGCCACACATGGCACTCGCGCTGAAACAAGACGTTGAATTCACGTCGAAAGTAATTTTTGACCTGGCGATGCAGGGAGATGCGGCCGCACGCGGAATCTTTGAGCGAGTCGGCAAAGCACTGGGCATTGTAGTTGCTGACATGGTGAACATCTTCAATTTTCCCATGTACGTGATTGGCGGCGGAGTGGCGAGCGCCTGGGACGCCTTTGCGCCTTTAATGCTTGAAACCGTAGG
>DATCAX010000382.1:0-5143 GCA_036512375.1 Candidatus Angelobacter sp.
GGCGTAACCTGCCGCCCGCGGCCGATATTGTGGCCGAAGTAAAAACAGATTTGCGCGATTACGCGCAAGCCGCGCTGGCACACGGCATTGCCAAAGATCAAATCATGCTCGATGTTGGCATTGGCTTTGGCAAGAAATTCGAACAGAACTATCCTCTGCTGGCCGGTCTGGACCAACTGCAGGATCTTGGCTTTCCGTTGCTGGTGGGGACATCGAGAAAATCTTTCATCGGGCGCACGCTCGCCGTCGACGGGAAAGATGCGCCTTCTGACCAGCGCTTTCACGGCTCCCTGGCAGCCGCTACAGCTTCAGTTCTGAAAGGCGCCCACGTGGTCAGAGTGCATGACGTGAAGGCGGCGGTAGAAGCAGTGAAGATTGCCGACGAGATTCTGCGGTTTGGTAACTGAGCAAACTTGGGCCCGCTTGGCGGCGGCCCAAACTAGGGACGGTTTTTATGTTCGAGTTCCTTGCACAGATACATGATCTGCCCGGTGTGATGGGAAATGTGCGCGGCGCAACGCAGAAAAGCCGTGAATCGGTCGCCGCTATCTTCCATGCCCTTGGCGTTGTACGCCGCGGACCAGTCCTGCTCGGTCTGCTTCTGTAACACCGCCGCAACCGTAGTGAGTGCAGCGTCAAACTTTGCCAGCAGCTCTTGCTTCGGGTGGTGGACCGTATCGGAAAATTCGAGTGGGCGGTTACGCACGTATCCAGTCCCGCCGATCTCCGCGCCGATGTAATAACTGAGGTTCCCGGTCAGATGCAGCAGCAGATGGCCGATGCTGTTGCCGTAAGGATAAGGCCGCGTCCATATATGGGCGTCGGTGAGTGACTCAACCAGAGCATGCACTTTCTTGGCGGCTTCCTGATAATAACGCGTGAAATCAGTGGCGACGGTGGCGTTGAGGTCGGGCACGGTCGCGATTCTAACAAAATCGTCCGCGTGTTGTTTAGGATAGAATTTTCTATTGGCTACCAATCTATTGGCAAGTGAACCCCAATCCGCTCCGAAGGGCCGTGTCTTTCTTATGGACACCATGTCCTTTATCTTTCGCGCCTATCACGCCATGTCCCATCAGCGCCCCATGTCCACGAAGAAGGGCGTGCCCACCGCCGCCACTTATGTTTTCGTAAACATGTTGCGCAAGCTGCGCGCGGATTTCAATCCGGAATACCTGGCTGCCGTGTTCGACGTCGCCGGCCCCACCTTCCGCGACGAGCAGGCCAAAGCCGTCACGTCCGTCCGCAAGTTCGATATCAAGACGCAGACTTTCAAAGAAGTGGAATATCTGGGCTACAAGGCGCAGCGCGCGGAGATGCCGCACGATCTAGTACAACAGGTCCCATACATACGTCGAGCGCTGGAGGCTTACCGCATTCCCATCCTCGAGTCGCAGGGCTTTGAAGCCGATGATGTAATTGGCACTCTGGGCCGCAAGGCTGCCGCCCAGGACTTCCAGGTATTTGTCGTGTCGAGCGACAAGGATATGCTGCAACTGGTAAATGACAAAGTCTGCGTGCTGAATCCGCCGAAAGACAACTTGATCTGCGACGCGGCCAAGGTGGAAGAAATTCTTGGGGTGCGTCCTGAGCAGGTAATTGATGTGATGGCGCTCCGCGGAGACTCCATCGATAACATCCCCGGCGCTCCGGGTATCGGTGACAAAGGGTCGGTCGATATCATCAAGCGCTTTGGCACCCTGGAAAACGCGCTGGACCATGCCGAAGAAGTGGAGCGCAAGACCTATCGCGAATCGCTGCTGAATAATAAAGACACCATCCTGTGGAGCAAGAAGCTCGTCACCATTGACCAGAACGTGGATATCGATCTTGATCTGGAAAAGATGGTTGCTGGCGAGCCCGATGCCGATGCTTTGCGTTCGCTCTTCAGCGAGCTAGAGTTCACCACGCTGCTCAAAGAACTGGTGCCGGTGATGGAGGTGCGCGAAACTGATTATCGCGAACTGAAATCTGCCAAAGACGTCAAAGCGCTGACCAAGACGAAAAGCCCGTTGGCGATTGCCTTCGAGTTCACCGCCGCCCCGAAGATCGATGAAGACGAACCAGAAGAGGGCGATCAGAAAACCGGCGATTTGCTATTTGACGGGCCACCATCGCCAGAAACAAACGCTCTTGGGCCGCTCAAGCTCGCCATTTCCACTGAGCCCGGCAAGGCCTTTACTGCCGTCTTGGGTGATGACGATATTTCGGCGGAGCTGAAAAAGCTGCTCGGCGATCCCAAAGTTCCCAAGACTGTTCACGACTACAAAGCTGCTCTGCGCCAACTGCCAGCGCATGGCGTGGAGCTTGCCGGCGTTCGCGACGAGCCCATGCTTTATTCCTACATCATCAACCCCACGTACACGAACCATTCGCTGGGAGAGATTGCCGTGCGCAGCTTCAACCTGAAGCTCTCTTTGGCCGTGCCGGAGGCGGCAGACGTGACCGGCCGCATCGCCCCGGTTCTACGCAAAGAAGTCGAGGCCGCCGGGCAGATGCCGCTGTATGAGCAGATCGATTTGCCGCTGGCGCCGGTGCTCGTACGCATGGAGCAAGCCGGCGTAAAAATCGACCGCCAGATGCTGGGCACGCTTTCCGTTGATCTGGAAACACAATGCACCGCCAAGGCGCGTGAGATCCACGAGAAAGCCGGCGTCACGTTCAACATTAATTCGCCCAAGCAACTCGGTGACGTGCTTTTCAATCAGCTCAACCTGCCCAAGCCGGTCAAATACGGCAAGGGCAAAACAATTTCCACCGCGGTTGACGTTCTGGAAGAGCTTTCAGAGACGCATGAAGTCCCGCGTCTGGTGCTGGATTATCGCCAGCTATCCAAGCTCAAGAGTACATATGTTGACGCGCTGCCGGTGTTGATCGATCCCCAGACCGGGCGCGTGCACACCACTTTCAACCAGACAGGCACTACCACGGGACGCTTGTCATCCACCAACCCGAACCTGCAAAACATTCCGATTCGCACGGAGCTGGGCCGTGAGATCCGAGCGGCGTTTATCGCCGAGCCGGGTTACTCACTTCTCTCTGCCGACTATTCTCAGATCGAACTGCGTTTGCTGGCGCACTTCTCCGACGATCCGCTGCTGGTAAAGGCCTTCCGTGAGGGAGATGACATTCATCGGCTCACTGCTTCACAGGTCTTTGGCGTGCCGCCCATGCTGATTGATGCTGAACATCGCCGCCGCGCCAAAGCCGTAAACTTCGGGATCGTCTACGGACTCTCGGCCTTTGGCCTGTCGCAGCAACTGGGCATTGATCAGCGCGAAGCCAAGAAGTTCATTGACGCCTATTTTGAAAAGTATGCCGGCGTGCGCCGCTATATTGACCGCACGCTTGAGGAAACGCGAAAAGAACAGAGTGTAAAAACCTTGTTTGGCCGCACGCGTCCCATCCCCGACATCAACAGCAAGAACGCCAACATGCGCGGTTTTGCCGAGCGCACCGCCGTTAACACTCCGCTTCAAGGCACTGCCGCGGACCTGATCAAGCTGGCAATGATCCAGATTGATGAAGACCTGCGCACACGCAAACTGAAGTCGCGCATGCTGCTCCAGGTGCATGACGATCTGCTCTTTGAAGTGCCGGAAAATGAAATCGAACTGATGCGAGGGCTGGTCCGCGAGAAGATGGAAAGCGTACACACCCTGAGCGTCCCGTTGCTGGTGGAACTGGGTGTGGGACCTAACTGGCGCGACGTGAAGTAATCACTCTTTACTGTGAGCCTCGGTTCTGGCCCCGGCGAATGACATCTTTCATATAGCGCTGATTGCGTATGCGATTGATATGCCATGCGCGCAGATAAGGGCGGAGAAAGAGTGAGTAAGCGAACCGCATGAGCGCGAAGAACATAAGCGGCAGCATGATCACCGCAAACAGGTAGGCGAGAACGTAGACTGTGCCCGCCGCGATTCCCGCTCCAGCACGCAAAGCCGAACGCAGCATCGGAATGAACGCAAACATCGCCAGCAGGACCAGCACCACAATGATGAATCGGGGCGCCAGCCGCCTTTTGCGCGGAGGCACCAGTTCAATGGGCAGAAGGGGCACCCAGTCCTATTGCTGCTTCCAGAGCCGCCCCAATCTGGCTGGCGAGGCGTTGAACCGTTTCTTCAGTTTCAGCTTCCACCATCACGCGAGCTAGTGATTCCGTGCCGGAATAGCGTACATTCACGCGTCCGTTACCTTTTAGCTGTTGTTCCGCATGTTCAATGGCTGCTATGACCTGAGGAAGCTGTTCCAGCGGGCGCTTTTCTTTGACGCGGACATTCTTGATTGTCTGTGGAAATACCTTCATGCCTGAGGCAAGTTCTGCCAGCGAACTTCCGCTCGCAGCAACGATTCCCAGCACGCGGATTGCGGTGAGCAGGCCGTCGCCTGTGGTAGCTTCGCGGGAAAGAATAATGTGCCCGGACTGTTCGCCGCCCAGAACAGCGCCGGTCTTACGCATCTCTTCCAGCACGTATTTATCGCCGACGGGAGCGCGAAGCATATTGATTCCGGATTCACGGAGCGCGATTTCCAATCCCATATTGGACATCGTCGTGGCGACAACCGTGTCATTGGCCAGTTCGCCGCGCTGCTTGAGGTCGCGCGCCAGCAGAAGCATCACTGCATCGCCGTTCACCACGTGCCCATTGCTGTCGGCAAACAGTGCGCGGTCGGCGTCGCCGTCAAAGCAGATGCCAAGGTCGGCGGTCCGAGCCAATACCTCTCTCGCCACGATTTCCGGATGCAGCGCGCCGCAGTTCTCATTGATATTGCGGCCGTCCGGTGTGCGATGTGTGAACTCAGCATGAGCGCCAGAGCGCTTGAATATTTCCGGAGCAACCGTGCTGGCCGCTCCGTTGGCGCAGTCCACAACAATGCGCAGACGCTCAGCGCCAGCGATCGTGCGCGCCAGCCAGTTCAGATAGTCCATGCGCAATGCTTGATCGCCGGGAAGAGATGGCTCTGCCTTGCCGTCTTTGCTTATCGCGGCATCTTCTTTCAATAGGGCAAAGATTTCGGTTTCGATCTCCAACTCGATTTCGTCTGGCAGCTTGTAGCCGTCAGGGCCAAATACCTTGATGCCGTTATCGCGCCAGGGATTGTGCGAAGCGGAAATCACCACACCGGCAGAAAAACCGTG
>DATCAX010000383.1:0-9022 GCA_036512375.1 Candidatus Angelobacter sp.
ATAATCTCCGCGTTCTTCTCCCCATGCCTTTATATAATTCTGTCATCTGTGCCTAAGATTGCCAAAGAGCGAACGCAAGAAAACCAGCGGAAAATCGAAGCGGCAGCTCTCGAGCTTTTTACCACGCAGGGATTCCACGGCACTAATAACCGCGAGATCGCTCAGAAAATTGGCGTTTCCACCGGTACTCTGTACACATACTTTCCCAATAAGGAATCGATCTTCGCGCGACTGGCCCACAAGTATCGTTCTCACATGGACCAGTGGCGCAGGCAAACCATTGCCGATCTTGGCGACCCGTTATCCAGAGACGGTCTTAAGAAGCTGGCGGCGGCCGTGCAGTCCCTCATGTATGACGATTCCGAGTCCTTTCTCATCATTCTCAGCGACGTGATTGAATTCCGGAATCAGCATTTTCTTCAGATCTTTCACAACCTGCCGCAAAAATTTCATCGACTGCTGGGCGCTAAGCTGGATAAGGTGCAAAAACAGCGCGACTGGCGAGGCGAAGACCCCGCATTCGTGCTGGCCTCAATGTATGTCTATTTCTTCACCTATTTCCTGATGGAAAAGCACATGCAGGGAGATCAGCATCTGGGGCTGGCCAACGATCTGGCCACGGAGCGATTTATCAACCTTCTCTCCCACGGTCTTTGGAGATTGCCTGCGGAGGAAAAGTCTGAAAAAGATGGTCACAGTGCCGGTAAAGGGCACACTTTCCAGGCAGAGCGTGAGCGCGTTGAATATATACGCTTCCTGTCGGGACGGCTCTGGAGTTCGCCGCCCGATGCCCCTCTTTCAGCCAGCAACGGGGCCGGAGGACATCCGGTAAAGCCACCGATTCTGTTTCTTCCAGAGATTCCGCGAGATCGCATCGACGAAAACCAGTTGCGCATCGAAGCCGCTGCGCTTGAGTTATTCACCCGGCAAGGCTTCCATGGCACCAACATCCGTGACATCGCAGGGAAGGCAGGAGTTTCCCAAGGCGCGATTTACATGTACTACCCCAGCAAGGAGAGCATTTTCGAGGGGCTGGTGCGGAGCTACCGGCAGTCAATGCGCATGTTCCTGGAGCGTGTTTTCAAAGTGTTGGAGAACCCTTTTTCCCAGGATGGTCTGCGATTGTTTGCCGCAGCCATGCGCTCCATGGTCTATGACGATGCCGAGTACTGGTTGCTGATGTACATCGACGTGATTGAATTCAAGAACCAGCATTTCGTGACTGCGTTTCATGATGTCCCAGAACAGTTTCGCCGGCTGCTGGGCGCAGCAGCAGGCAAGGTGAAGAAACAACCGGGCTGGTGCGGGGAAGATCCAGCTCTGGCAATGGCGATGATCTATTTTTACTTCCATACCTACTTTGTGATTGAGCGGCTCATGCATGGCAGCGGGCACCTGGGCGTCTCTGACGATGAGGCGGTATTACGGTTCATTGATGTCCTTTTGTACGGTATGTGGACACCTGCTACCGTACAAGCCTAGTAAAAGAAATCAGATATCCGGAGCGCGTAAGAAGAGCGCGGTTGACTGAACCTCCGTACATCTGCTGCCCAGGCTTACGTAAACCCTTAACACCAGCAAGCGCCAATGTCGCAAACTTAGCCCCTTTAAAAAATAAACAATCGATCGTTCATAAATGTGATCAATAAGATTTTTTATGATAGACTTTTTTCCCAGTCGCGTTTCGGAGCGCAAAGACCTGCCAGTTTGAAGCTCTGAAAGTGGCGCAAAGCTTGTATATGCCGAAAGGAGCTTCCCCCCTTATGCGCCGAGTTTCACTACCAATAATCAAAATCAAAAGATGGGCCGTCGCGCTTTGGCTGCTTGCCCTGTGCGCTTTCACTTGCGCGGAGTTTTTTCCCGCCTCGGTTTCCGGTTCATCCACGGGACCCTCTTTTGTGGAATTTGAGAGCGGGCACGTACGTCCGATTGCAATGTCACCCGACGGGACCACTCTGTTTGCCGTGAACACCCCGAACGGCGCACTCGAGGTCTTCAACATCACGGCAGCAGGATTAACGTTGCAATTCGTGGTGCCGGTTGGAATGGAGCCCGTGGCTGTCGCGGCACGAAGCAACACTGAAGCGTGGGTCGTGAACCATCTTTCTGACAGTATCAGCATTGTCACCTTAGGCGGTACGCCGCATGTAACGCGGACGCTTCTGGTAGGCGATGAGCCGCGCGACATCGTATTTGCCGGGAACCCGTCGCGCGCCTTTATCACTACCGCTCATCGCGGCCAGCAACGTACTGATCCATCGATCGCCAACGTGCCGGGCGCGGGTGATCCCCAGCTCACTACACCTGGAATTTCTCGCGCAGATGTGTGGGTCTTCGATCCCGCCAATCTTGGCAACACATTGGGCGGTACTCCGCTCAAGATCATGAGTTTCTTCACCGACACGCCGCGCGCGTTGGCGGTGAGTCCGGATAAAAACACGGTCTATGTCGCCGGCTTCAAAACCGGCAATCAAACGAGCATAGTTCTGGAACCTCTGGTTTGTCCTGGTTTTCAACCCAATACTCCATGCGTGAATTCCAACCTTTCGGTTTCGCCTGGCGGTAATCCTGGGCCGGCAAAGAACTTTGAGGGCAAGCAGGCGCCGGAAGTCGCTCTGATCGTAAAGTTCAATAACGCGACCGGTCACTGGGAAGATGAGCTGCACCGCACCTGGGACAATGCCATCCGTTTCAACCTGCCGGACAAAGATGTCTTTGCCGTCAACGCCAACACGCTGGCGCAAACAGCTTCTTTCGCCCACGTTGGCACAACGCTCTTCAATATGGTGACCAACCCGGCCAGTGGCAAACTTTACGTCTCCAACACTGAAGCTTTCAACAATGTGCGGTTTGAAGGCCCAGGAAAATTCGGCGGCCACACCGTGCAGGGCCACCTTGCAGAGACGCACGTCACTGTAATCTCCGGTTCCACGGTGACGCCGATCCACCTCAATAAGCACATCGACTACACCAAGCTTGCCGGCAGTCCGGGGTTTGATCCCACGGCCAAAGACCATAGTCTGGCAACGCCGCTGGATATGGCCGTAAGCAGTGACGGCAAGACACTCTACGTGACCGCGTTCGGATCAAGCAAGGTCGGCGTGTTCGATACCACTGCTCTCGAAAACAATACATTCGATCCCACGATTACCAGCGCGAATTACATTCCCGTCAGCGGCGGCGGGCCGAGCGGCGTAGCACTGGATGAAGCACGCGGCCGACTCTACGTGATGACGCGGTTTGACAATGCCGTAAAGGTCATCGATCTGGCCAGCCGGCAAGAGATCGCGAAACAAAGTCTGCCCAACCCGGAGCCTCCGTCCGTGGTTCAGGGACGGCCCATGCTTTACGACTCCACTCGCTTCTCCGGCAATGGTGAAACCTCCTGCTCCAGTTGCCACATCTTTGGCGACATGGATGATCTCGCCTGGGATCTGGGCAATCCGGATGACGTGGTGAAGAAGAATCCGATTCCTATCAATTTTGGCGACGCTGCGTCGATCCAGCTGGGCAAAGTGTTGTTCAACTTCCGTGGCCCCATGAATGGCACCGGCAACACGGATGATTTTCATCCCATGAAGGGCCCGATGACGACGCAGACGCTACGCGGCCTGAAGAATTCCGGGGCCATGCACTGGCGTGGCGACCGTTCGAATGGTTTCTTCGGGATCGATCCCGTCGATTCCAACCTGTCATTCAATAACTTTATCGTGGCGTTTCAAGGCCTGGTTGGCAGCGTTGATCAGCCATCGACGGCGGAGATGCAGAACTTTACTGACTTCCAACTGCAGGTGCTTCCACCTCCCAACCCTGTTCGCCGTCTGGACAACACACTCACGGCGGCACAACAACGCGGCAAGAGCTTTTATTTTGGAACGCGTGCTGCCGACGGGCTCAATGTTCCCATTCTGGGCGGCTTGTTGACTACCTTCAAAGGGTTCAACTGCAACGGCTGCCACGAACTGGATCCGGCGGACGGAGAATTTGGTACCAGCAAAAACGGCAGCTTCGAGGGTGTGATTCCGCAGATCTTCAAGATCCCGCATCTGCGCAATATGTATGCCAAGGTCGGCATGTTCGGCGACCCCAAAGTCGATACCTTTGATGCGCCGGACAGCGGCAATACCGGCGAGCAGATTCGCGGCTTCGGCTTCACCAATGACGGCTCGATCGACACCATGTTCCGCTTCTTCACGGCCGCGGTATTCCGCCCGCTGGTTACATCCGGCTTCCCGCTCCTCAACCCCGATGGAACGCGCCGCGATGTGGAGCAGTTCATGCTCGCCTATGACAGTGACCTGGCCCCAATCGTGGGACAGCAGGTCACCCTGACCAATACCAATGCCGGCATTGTCGGCTCGCGTATTGACTTGCTCCGGCAGCGTGCCGGCACATCATTCACCTCGAAATCACTGGGCGGCACGGTGATGGAGTGCGATCTGGTTGCCAAGGTTGTGGTGGGTGGCCGCGTGAAGGGCTTCCTGTTCGATCCTGCCAGCAATAGCTTCATCCCTGATGATGGCACCGGAAACCTTTCGGACGGCGCTCTCCGTGGGCTGGCAGCTACGCCTGGCCAGGAAGTTACGTATACATGCGTGCCACCGGGATCAGGGACGCGAGTCGCTTTCAATCAGTAGTCTCAAATGGCGCAGAAACACTGCTTGTTGCCCCCACATGCCGGAAACAGCATGTGGGATTTATGCGCCGAAAGTGGCTTTCGAGAATTGTCCAACGCCGCAGGAAAATCCACACGTCCAAGTAAATTCCCTGTATTCTTCCCTGTTAGCTCCAGGCAACTCGGAACTTGGCGTTCGGCTCGATTACAACTTCCGGTATTGCCGACTATAAATCCAGATTTGTCTTTCCGTCCCCAGATTCCGGCGTTTCCTTCGTGCTATTCTGAAATTTCCATCATGCGTACTTTCCTTCTCATCCTCTGTTTACTCATCGTGGTGCCGATAATGGCATTGTTTGTGATGTCTTCCACTCCGGCGGTGACGCTGCCAGATTCACTCACGGCCCTTGGGCAGTCCACTCCAATCACCATTCATGTAAGCGATCCCCATGGCGTTCGCAATGTCGTCGCTACTGTGGAGCAAAATGGCTCAAGCTACAAGGTCTGGAACATGGAGCAGCCTTCGCACCGGTTGCGCTGGAAGGGCGGCGTCGCGGATGCGACATGGACTTTCAACGCCGGCGCAAAAACAACGCCCCAACTCAAAGACGGCAAAGCCCGCCTGATCGTGGAAGCCACATCGAATGACTTTCGCGGCAAGACGGTCCGCAGCGAGCGTGAAGTCACCGTAGTAACGCGCCCGCCAACCGTCAGCGTGGATTCCGACCAGCACTACCTTTATTTAGGCATGGCGGACCTAGCTACTTTTAATGTTTCAGGATATGCCAGCGAGTCTGGTGTACGTGTGGGCGATGAAAAGTTTCGCAGCTGGCCCATGCCCGGCGGCAAGCCCGGCTTGTTCTCGCTCTTCGCCTTTGCCTGGAATATGCCCGCCGGTACGCCTCCACTGGTTTATGCCGCCGATCCTGCGGGCAATGAAGTGACGGGGCAGATGGTGTACCAGTTCCCCAAGAAGGATCAGCCAAAGTATCGAGTGCGCGATCTGCCGCTGGACGATAAGTTCATCCAGAAAGTAGTGAATGAACTGGACCCCACCGGGTCCGGCGACATGGTGGAGCGTTTCGTGAAGATCAATAATGACATGCGTCGCGCCAACAACAAGACGCTTGCCGATCTGCACCTGAAGACCGAGAACCATTTCTTGTGGTCTCAACCCTTTAAGCAGCAATCCAACTCCAAGGTCGAAGCCAACTTTGCGGACGTAAGAAATTACATTTACAACGGAAAGAAAATCGACCAACAGGTCCATCTGGGCTACGATCTCTCCATCACCCAGCACGTGGGAGTGGAAGCCACGAATGACGGACGCGTCGTCTATGCAGCGCCTCTGGGCATTTATGGCAATTGCGTTGTAGTGGACCATGGCTACGGGTTGCAGTCCATCTACGGCCACATGAGTGAGATCGCCGTTCACGAAGGCGACATGGTAAAGCGCGGCCAGGTCATGGGCAAAAGCGGCATGACCGGCATGGCCGGCGGTGACCACATTCACTTCAGCATGCAACTGGAGGGAGTCCAGATCGATCCAAAGGAATGGTGGGACGCCCACTGGATCAAAGATCACATTGCCAAGCGAGTGGATTTGCCGGGATTCAATAATTAGCAGTTTTAAGGATTCTCTATTTTCTTTTTGAGACAAAAAAACACCGCCGTTTGAGGCGGTGTTTTTACTTTACGATTTGTTGCCGTTATTGCGACATCAGTTTCACGCCGTGAGGCACCAGGGCCTTTGCCCAGGGTACATAGGCATAAATCATTACGATGATGCCTACGATAGCTCCCAGAGCAAGGGAATGCCAGACAACGAAGCGGAAGATGAAGCCTTCATTGCCCACCTGATTGGTTGCGGCTGTGGCCACGCAAATGGATTGCGCGTCCACCATCTTGCCCATCACGCCCCCGGCGCTATTAGCCGCCGTCATGAGAACGGGATCCAAGCCAAGTTGCTGCGCCGTGATCTTCTGCAAGCTGCCGAACAATGCGTTCGATGAGGTGTCACTGCCCGTAAGAGCCACACCCAGCCATCCCAGGAAAGTTCCAAAGAATGGATAGAACCATCCTGTATGGGTGAATGCCAGTCCCAAGACCGCATCACTCCCTGAGTATCGTGTGACGAAGCCCAAACCTAACATGGCGGAAATGGCCACCACCGCCCATCTCATTCGGAACAATGTACGTCCGAAAATCTGCAGCAGCTTTACCGGATTGACTCCACGAATCAGCCCGCCAATGATCGCCGCCAGGAAGCATGCGGTTCCCGTGGCAGAAAACCAGATGAATGGGAACTTCGCGCCTTCCGGAGTTGGCTTGGCAACAACGGGCTGGGCGCGCGAGATCTTGTTGTGAATCGGAGTGTCCCAACCACCTCTGGGCTTGCCTTCCGCGGTTAGAAAGGCCGGAGTGGTGTGTACGTTCATCCACGTCTTTACCGGTTTGTAGCCCCACAGGAAAACGAAAACAGAAAGAATAAGGAACGGCAGCCACGCTTTGAACGTCTGTCCAAAAGAATAAGAGTGTATCTCCGGTCCTGAACCACCTGAAACGCTGGGAATGCCCCGGCCTGACGGTACCACAGCAATCGGGCCACCATCTTCCTCAAAGCGCCAGATTTTCTTCGGCTTCCAGAAAAGGAGGAACACTACGGTACAAAGCAGCGAGAACAAGCCTGCGGTGATGTCCACCAGGTTGCTGTCCATGCGGTTCGACCAGAAGAACTGCATGGACGCGAAGGAAATTCCTACAACAGCAATGGCAGGAAAAACTTCAAAGGTTTCTCGCCACGAAACCATCGCGCGAACCAGCCAGAAAGGCACAATGAGTGCCGTGATGGGCAGAATGCGGCCGATCATGGCGTTCATATCAGCTTCCGGCATTTGCGTTACCGTGGCCAGCATGTGGACTGGCGTTCCGATCGCGCCCCACGCTACAGGCGCAGTGTTGGCAATCAGGTTCAAGGCTGCAGCATGAAATGGTTTAAAGCCCAAACCGATCATGAAGGCGCCGGCAATCGCCACCGGAGAACCGAACCCTGCGCAGCCTTCGATGAACGCGCCGAAGCAGAAAGCCACCAGCAAAAGTTGCAACCTGCGGTCTGCCGTAATTCCGGCCACGGAGGATTTCATGATCTCGAAATCACCCGTACTGACGGCAATGTCATACAGATAAACCGCCGCCACCACGATCCAGACAATGTTTAATATTCCCGTAGAAACACCATACAGAAAGCTGCCACCAGCCAACGACCAGGGCATTGTGAATGCAAAGTGGGCAACCAGAACGGCTGTACCCGCACCTGCGAGTGCGGACCAATGTGGCTTAACCCGAAAACCCGCCATCAGGGTGAACAGCACAACAATGGGTAGCGCTGCCACCAGTGCTGAAATCCACCAGTGTCCAAAGGGGTCATAAACTTGTATCCAAGTCGGCATCAGTTTCTCCTGAATTGAGAACTTCCGTTGGCCCAAACTTGTGGTAACCGATCGCACCCGACCTCGGGCCACGTGCAGACGAATTGAGGCATAAAAGTGCGCCACAACTTTCAGCCCTAAGCGATGATCTGTCAAGTATTTTGTGCGGTTCGCCGAAGAAGGCAGTGCAACCTTGACAAAACAATCAGGAGCCAGCGCAATCAAGAGCTTGCGCGTCATTCATGCGTCTTTGGAATTTCTAATAGCTGAGCCGGTAAGGCATGCTCTCTCTTAGCCCTTCACGGCTCCTACGGTAAACCCGGCAATAAACCGGTCCAGGAACAAATTGTAGAAAAAGGCAACGGGCAAGCTGGCAATCAGACAAGCGGCCATCAGTGAGCCCCAGAAATAAACGTCACCCCTCACCAGGAAGATCGGAATCCCGACGCCCACCATCTGGTTTGACTCAGGAGAGATGAACGTCAGGGCATACACAAACTCCTGCGTCACCAGGGTGAAAGTGAAAATCACCACGGTCAGAATGCCGGAAAGAGAGATCGGCACTACAAGCTTCACGAAGGCGCCAAAGCGCGTAAGCCCGTCCACCATGGCCGCGTCTTCAAGTTCTCGCGGGATTGACTTGAAGAATCCCATCAGCAGCCAGATGGAAAACGGTATAGTCGTGCTCGGGTACACCAATACCAGCGACCAGATGGTGTCCTGCAACCCCAGAAGCGCGATGACCCGTGAAAGCGGAATAAACAGCAGCGTGGGCGGCACAAGGTACGTTAGAAATATCGCGATTCCGATTCTCTCTCCCCAGCGACCTGTCAAGCGCGCCAGCGCATAGGCTGCAGGTATCGAGAGAAGTAGCGTTATCACTACCACCAGTGTGCCCACCAGCGCCGTATTGCCCAGCCAGCGTACGAAGCGCGTTTCTGTAAACAACAGCTTGATGTGGTCGAGCGTCGGCTTCAGG
>DATCAX010000384.1:0-2167 GCA_036512375.1 Candidatus Angelobacter sp.
TTCACCTGCGTAACTTCATCCTGCATGGCGATGATGTCCGCGCCGGTCGCGACAGGCTTTACGGTGTCCAGGCGGGCTGCGCCAGCTTCAGAGCGCAAAATCTCACGCTCATTGTTGCCTTGCGGGTAGCCCATGCGGACGCGCAGCAGAAAACGGTCAAGCTGCGATTCCGGAAGCGGATACGTGCCGTGGTGTTCAATGGGATTTTGTGTGGCGATCACCAGAAACGGTTGCGGCAGCGGATGGGAATGGCCGTCCATGGTGACCTGGCCTTCATTCATCGCTTCCAGTAGGGCCGACTGCGTCTTTGGCGTGGTGCGATTGATTTCATCAGCCAGCAGCACGTTGGTGAAGATCGGTCCGGACTTGAATTCGAACTGGCTTTCTGAGGCAGAGAACACTGAGATGCCCAACACGTCTGACGGCAGCATGTCACTGGTGAACTGGATTCTTTGAAAGCTGCAATCCAAAGCGCGCGATAAAGCGTGTGCCAGCGTGGTCTTGCCGACGCCGGGTACGCCCTCAATCAGCAGGTGGCCGCGTGCGAGTACTGAAACCAATGCCAACCGCAAAACTTCGTCATTGCCGCGGATGATCGTGCGCAGCGACTGCTCAATGGCCGCGGCGCGCGCGCTGGTGCTGCTGGTTGAAGACTGAATTTGCGTGGAAGCCATCGACTTGGGTTCTATTGTATCGCTGTATGGCACAAAAATGGGGTCCGTTCCTTAACTACTATGCGTTGATTTTCCCAGTTGCTCAAGCAACGAAAGGGCTGATACTGATGCCCAAAGTAACCTGAGCCCAATCCTAAGTAGATCGCATGAGTCTCTGAAAAATGCATCGCAATCGTAACGGAATGAAACCTGTCCGGAGATGGACAGGCCGAAAAAAAATTGGAAGTCTGACGATTTCGCATCCAAGATCCATCTTTACTATACGAACTATTGATGTACTCTGAACGGCATGAATTTACGGCGTCAACGGTATGGAAAATCGATCTGCTGTATTCACCGGGAGGACGAGAAAAATTCTGGCTCAGCCAGTTCAGAAGCTCAGCGGACCGCTGCGCAGCCCGCTTCCGCGCTGAAGCAGCCGGATTTTGAAAATAGTCCCTTGCCCGCGGCCATGCTGGCCGTCGCGAATGGTGACTCACCGCAGACTCGCCGGGTTTTGTATGAAAGCATGTTGGAAACCTGGTTTCTGGTGCCGACGAGAGAAATGGTCACTGACCCGCCGGGATTTCATACGGTTCCAGGGAACGCCGCGGGTTCTTTCACCCTGGAGAAGGACTCCGCCGGTCAAGTAGTAGCTGTCGCGTTTACTGATGAGGAAGCGCTGTGCAACTGGAACAAGAGCATTGCCTGGGTCGCATTGCAGGGGACTGCATTTTTTCAGGCAGTTGCAAACACACCGGCAGAAGAGATTGTGATCAATCCTTACGAGCCGGAAGACCCGGGCTCAAAGATGATCCGGCCGGGTGGACGCGTGACGCGCCGGGAATTTGAAGATCTTGCGCAGGGAATAAATCCGCAGGATCGCGTTGCTCCGGCGCCTTCTGCAGAGACCCAGGGCGTGTTGGTGTCTATGCCGAAACATATGCCGTCCAGGGAAATGTTCGGCGCTGTTGTCGAGGCGGCGCGGAGTTTTTCTCAGGTGTCGGGAATGTACTTTGCGCAGGTCACGCATCCTCACGGCAACTCTCATTGGACTATAGCGGTTGAGTTTGCCCCGGGTGTTTCTAATGCGGTCTTTCAATCTGCAATCGCGGATTTGGGGAAAGAAGCGCAGAAAGCGTTTCGAAAGACAATCGATTTGTTGCCCGCATCATCCCCCCTGGGTCAGTCAATTGTGACCAGAGGCGAAAAAATCTACAGTTCAGACAAGTAAGCGAATTCGCGGCTCTCCAAATAAAAACGCAGCCACTCTTCGAGCGGCGTCTTGCACCCAACCACTTGTCTATTGCTGGTACTCCTCCGGGCGTCCCGTTAGCCTCTCAATCCGCTTCGCAATTGGTGGATGGGTGGAGAACAGGTTCCCGATGCTCATCGCCGTCAGCGGCTGAATAATGAAGAGATGAGCCGTGGATGGCGAGGCCACCAGTGGGACACGTTTTGAATATGCGTCGAGTTTTTGCAGGGCGCGGGCCAGAGCATATGGGTTGTGGGTG
>DATCAX010000385.1:0-2402 GCA_036512375.1 Candidatus Angelobacter sp.
GACCCACAAAGGAGTGCCCGAGCTGAAACCCCAAAAACAAAGATTTGGTACGTTTACTACTTGAAAGCTATTAGAGCCACCGGAGTTCAGGAAATGAAATGTTGCCGGATTAACGGCGATGGCTGAATTTGCACATGTAGATTGTGCTAGGCTGCTGCCGGTAAAAGTCAATAAAACACTAACGAATACACACGCGGTTACTAGCCGCTTTGCATGACGTAATTTCATCGTTACTCCTTATTCTGTTGGAAATGGTTAGAGCGATAACCTGGGATGTCACTACTGAACTACCAAACCAGGCTGTAGTAGAGCGTCAGATTCAGGATTAAGCATTCCTTTCCTATAGTTCGCACGATGGCTTTATGCACTTTTCGGATAGTCACAAGGAGATTGATACTGAGGGCCTCGCTAAACGTGTTAAATGGCGGCGAAGTGTTACAGAAGTTGTTCCGGAAAAGAGCTAAGTGATTGAAAAGGCAGAAGAAATTGTTAGGAGAATCGTGGCAACAGCGCACAAGCGCAGCGGAGAAAGAAGAATTCTCAGCGCCTGATCACATGGAAGGCATAGCCAGCCAAGTCCTGGCCGGCATCTGTGTTGCCGGCACTGACTCTCACAACATAATCCCCTTCTTGCAAGAGGCGGGAAGGCAACGCTACGGCAATTTCCTTGTTTCGGTCATACGTCGGCTGGCCCTTGACGTTGCCTCTGCTCCAAACCGAACGACCGTCAGGTGTCGTCACCGACACATTGTAATGAGGATGAGGATCGCGCCCTATGATCATGTGGAGTGACACAGATGATGCGTGAGCAGGAATAACCAGGTTCCCCATCTGACTGCTTCCCCGGGACAGTCCGCGGCCGAGAGTAAAAGAGATGGTGTTACGATCATACGCTGGCGACTGTACAATCTGCCGAATGGCGCTGTCGCGCTGCGACAGATCTGCTCGCAGGCTTTGCACTTGCTCCTGCAGTGCACGTCGATCTTGGACAGCGGCTGCTTCTTTGCCCTGGAGATTCTCTAGCTCATCTGCCAGCCTTCGATTGATCAACAAAAGCCAAAACATTCCCGCGATGACGATCAGAAATGCAGCAGCCGCGCCAAATTGAGCTCCCCAAATACGGAATTCGCGGGAGAGACGCCACCACTCTCTCCTAGGCTCGGGAGTGGAGAGCAGCATTGCGTTCTCCGCAGCAGCGGAATAGCTCAATAAGGACTTGGCGGTTTGCACCATTTCGCGCCGAGCAGGGTTGGTTAGAAACGAGCGTTCAAATCTCTGTCGCTCCGGCGCCGAGAGTTTGTCCAGGACATAGCGGTCGACGATCTCATTTTCAAGACTGACAAGCTCCTGAAAGACATCACCATCTTTCAAATATGAGTCCTCAACTTCGGCTCGCTCGGAGGCGGACAGTTCTCCGAACAGATATTGAACCATCAATCGTTTCTGGCCAGCTTTTCCGATCATGGCAATGTGTTTTTATATGAGTCAGGCCCCCAAAAACCTCAATCTTTCATGGAAGCGAGACATTTCTTAATACATTCTTCCAGCTTGAACCTGAAGCGATTTGCGCGAACTCTGAGGGCCAGCATCGTTATGCCGTTTTCTTGCGCCAGCCGTCGCCGGCCTTCGCTCCGTCGCCCTTGTGGAGAATGATACGCCAACACCAACCTTCGTTCCCCGGCAGATAAATGTTGGATGCACCTGCGCAAGCATTTTAGACGTCTCTTGTTTTCAGTCAGTTCATATTGTGCATTGTCTGTAGCCCGGCTGTCAGCGAAAGAGGTTTCAGCACCGGGTAAGTCCGGCAGGCATACAGTTTTGGCGCTTTTTCTTAACGCCTCCTGCCTGATTCTCTTGGCCACGCCCCACGCGAAAGCCACCACATCCTGGATGCCTTCTGCTTCCGACAGAAGTTTTTCCGCAACGCGGTTGAATGTTTCATCCACCATATCTTCAGCTTCCAGACAAGATCCCCACTGAAAGAATTTGATCAGCTTCCAACGGATTTCTTCGTATTTCTCACCCGCGCGATTTCTGTCACTGTTCAACCGCAACAACAAGGCCTCAAACCTTGCTGCGGTTAGATCCTTTTCGGGAAACGGAGAACGAGGATTGGACATTTCAAGTGCGAGTTCGGGTGAAAATATGCTTTGCGCCGGGTGCGGGAAGTGTTTGCTATCTCACTGCCAATCCCCCTGCAGTACAAAACCGCTCCAATAATAAGGCGCTGACCAAGAGTGCTCTTTCCATAGCGCAAGCTGGGCTTGTCGCAAGGCCTGCGCCGGCCTCATTCCATCATGCTCCATCGCCTTGTAGAATTGGGCCATCAACTTTGAGGTTGCAAAGTCATTTACTTTCCACAACGTGGCCACCACCCGAGAAGCTCCAGCATACATGAAACC
>DATCAX010000386.1:0-2831 GCA_036512375.1 Candidatus Angelobacter sp.
CGGCGTGTCCTGCTCATTGTTGGCGCGGCCTTCCACGATCTTAGTGCCGATGGTGTCGAAATATCCCGGGCTCACGCGCAGCCAGGACGCGCCATGGTCGGGCGTTCCCGGTGGTGGCGGCGGCTCACCGTCGATATAAACGCCCTCGCCCCAGTTATCTCCCTCCATAGGGCTGTAAAGCGAAAAACTGATCTGCTGAACGCCGGGAATAGCGCTCAGATTGTCGTGGAGCTGCCGGTAGAGGGCATCGAGCCTGTCAGGTTTGTAGCCGGCCATCTGTGGATCGATATGCAAAATGTAGCGGTTCGTCGTGTCGAAGCCGAAATTTCTATGCTGCATGTTATTCAAGCTGCGAGTTAGCAGCCCCGCCGCGCATAGCAACACGAGTGACAACGCAGCCTGCACTACCACCAGCGATTTTTGTCCCCAGGTGCCTTTGCGCCCAGTGGAGCGGCCGGCACCGCGCAATGCTTCGGCGGGATTTGCGCTGGCCGTCATCCATGCGGGCGCCATTCCGAACAGGATGCCGGTCAGGAATGAAATCGTAAAAGCAAATGCCAGGACCGGAAGCGAAGGCGTAGCTTGGATCGGCACGTAGTCATTTGCAAAGGCCAGGCGCAAAATCATACGGGTTCCGGCAAACGCAATCGCGATCCCAACCAAACCACCCATCATCGCCAGCACAACGCTTTCCGTCAGCGCCTGGCGCACCAGAGTGCTGCGCGGAGCGCCCAAAGCAGAGCGAACTGTAACCTGCTGCTTGCGCGCAGTCGCACGAACCAGCATCAGGTTCGCCAGATTGGCGCAGGCAATCAACAGCACGAAGGCTGAAATCCACATCAACAGATGCAGCCCGTCCTGATATTCATCGCGCATCCTTTGTACGCCGCCACCGCCGGGAGAGAAGTGCAGCGTCTGCTTGGCGACAAGAGGTTTGGAACGGTCCTCCACCTTACTCTCCGGGCTTAACAAAAATTGGCGCAGTTCAACTTGCATCTGCGCTTCCATGGCTTTTTTATCCGTTCCCGGTGTGGTGCGGCCGATGAGGTCGAGCCAATCCAATGCGGCATCGTTCAGTATTGAATTGGCCGGTTGGATCACAGGCTCAGCAGCCAAAGGAAGCCAGAATGAAGTAGGGTTGCTCTGCACCCGGTCGCCAAAGAATCCGGGAGGAGCTATCCCCACAACCGTCACCGGTTGCGCGTTAATAACAAATCCCGCCCCCACAACAGACCTATCTCCACCGAACTTTTCCTTCCAGGTACGGAAACTCATCACCGCAACTGCCGGCGCGCCTTTAATGTCATCTTGTGGGGAAACCATCCGGCCCGCGTAGGCTGGAATTCCGAACGTTGAAAAATAGTTTCCGGAGACAAATTCACCGCGAAATGATTCCGAAGGTTTGTTGCTGGCGCTCCAGCGCACGCCCAGGAGACTGCTCCCGGATTGAAACGCAGCCAACTCTTCGAAACCCGGGGTATGTTCGTTAAACTGCTTGTACTGCTCGAAAGAGAACAGAGACCAGTTGTCCTGCAGCCCACCGTTAACACAGCAGTTTTCCTCATTACCGATGCGAACTAGTTGCTCCGGTTTCGCCACCGGAAGCGATTTCAGAAGCACCGCATGCACCAGCGTAAAAATCGAGGTTGTCGCGCCGATGCCAAGCGCCAACGTTAAAATGGCTGTTCCCGTAAATCCAGGAGCCTTCCTGAACTGCCGCAATGCGTAACGAACATGCTCCAGAAGCTGCATTCGATTCTTCCCCTTGGTCGTAAAGCGCACAAACCCGTCTGGGAGATATATACGGTTGCTGGAGAAAAAGGTTTCTAAAGCTGAGCACATTTAGATGAATATTTTTGATCGGCAGCCGATCGACCGAAGACAGGAGAGAATCACTGCGATTGTGCGCAGATCGCGGATTCACGTTCGGAAAGTAACGTGATGTCGAGCAAGAGACAAATAGGGCTGCCGATGTAATCGTTGTCGTCAAAATAGCCAATGACACAGCCCCACAAAAGTGCGATCAATCTTGGGATGAGCCGAATCCGCCCAGACCGCAATCGACGCAGCGATGGGAACGGCCTCATGAACAGCCACAGTAGCGTGGCGTAGAAAAGTAAAATTGTGGTAACCTTTTAAGGAATCAACGGCTTTTGCCCCCTCGTTCAATGGTAGGACAGCTGCCTCTGGAGCAGCCTATCGGGGTTCGAATCCCTGGGGGGCAGCCAATCTTTTCAGCAACTTACACCAGCCGCCTATCGATTACCTCACAACTAATTGCCCGCGCCAGGCACGAGTTTGCCCACTGCCTGCACATGGATTTCTACTTTTTCATTCACGCGCAGAATAAAAGTGCTGGGGTTTTTCATGCCCCATTCCTGATACTTGATGCTGAAGCTGCCATCAGCTGAGCCGGCTCCGCCTTGCAGTTGAACTTCCAGCGGCATGGTCACGGGTTTTGACTTGCCATGCATTGTCAGAGTGCCCTCGACTTCAACATTCGATTTGCCCTCAGCTGCCACCGTGCCCTTGATGTGTTGCGGCGTGAAAACGATGTCAGAATATTTCGGGCTCTCCAGAATGTCCTTGCGCATTTTGTTGTCGCGACCGTCGCTGCCACTCTCGCCGCTGGCGGAGTCCACAACAAGTTCGCCTCCGGCAGTGCCGGTTGCGTTGTCAAACTGTATGCTGCCGCGCTTCAGACGAAAGTCGCCGTGAACGGTGTGCAGCGTGGAATCCACGGTGAAGTTAACCTTGGTCTGCGCCGGATCAAGCGTGAAAGTTTTTTGCTGGGCGTGCACGAAGCTTGCCAAGAGCAGTCCGGACAGGAT
>DATCAX010000387.1:0-2330 GCA_036512375.1 Candidatus Angelobacter sp.
CGCGGAGCCGAGACAAATGTCGAACTTGCAGTCGTCGCCATGGACCCGAGGCTATTCACAAAATAGAAGGTGCTGAACATGTGCCCGTCAGACGACTGGTACCACGTGGGCGGGTTCTGGATGATGCCCTCAAAAGCTTTGGCCCAATGATGTTCCACGCCCAGCGCCATGGCGTATGGCAGGAATTTTTCAAACGTGTCCGGCGGCATGCGCTTCAGCCGATCAGCGTCCACGCGGTTCATAAATTCCTGGAAACCTTGAATCTGTACTCGCGTGCGCGCGCCTTTCAGGCTGGTTGCTGCCAGTTGCTTTCCGATAATGATGATGATCGCCAGCGCAATCAGGCCACAAACAATGGCAAGCGGAACGGAACTCAGGAAATCCGCCACGCCAAGAACTTGTCCAGCCGCATACGGCAACAACACCATCAGGAAACCCATGCCCCAATAGCCTTTGGCTGAGTCCGGATCCACCGTATACATGCCCTTGGATTTCAAGGCGCCCATGATTTCGCTCTTGATCATGGGCAGCGCCGTATAAAAGTGGTTGCGGAGGCTGGAGAGCAGCGTGACTTCGCCGCCGGCAAAAACGCTATCCATCATCGCCCGCTCATAATCCGTAAGGTCATTCCACTGGTCGCGGCCCTTGATCAGGTGAAATTCATAGTCTTTGGTCGAAGAGAGAAAGCCCTTGTGCTGCGTCTCTACGATCTTCACGTAACCGCGCACCGCCATATCCACCAGGATGGAAGTCATGTCGCGGGGATCTACGCTGCCATCAATTAACGTGCCCACCTCGGCCGGACCCATCTTCTCCGGCGGTTCATACATGGGCGCCACTGACATTCCTGGATCAGGGTCGCGTCCTTTCACCCACCACATGGGGAACATCACGGCAAAAGCCCAGAATGGAAGCGTGAGCACTGGATTGCTGCGCACAAACCTGAAAAAACGCGCCAGCGCTCCAGGCTGGTGAAGAACGCCTTTTTCGATGTAAACGTCCGCCGTCAATCCGCCACGCATGGGCAGCGGTCCGGTAGTCTCAAAGCTGGCGCTCGGCCCTTCCACTTGCGCCATGGCTCGCTGGTTTGACCCGTAAACTCCTTCGGAAGCCTGAGCGCGAAGTTTGCCGCTGGCTTCAGCCGGAAAAAAGATGATCGCCGTCGCTTGCTCAATCGGCACAGGCCAGTCATTGCCGGTCACGTTCCAGTAAAACTCATCGTGGTCTTCAAAAAACCGCGTGCCGTTAGCCACGGAATACTCAATGTTCACCGTTTTTGTTGTGTCCGTTGCGCCGGGCACATAAATCTTTAAGTGGAGAAAGCCGCCGCTGGTCTTTTTCTCGACCTTGAGCTTTTCGCCGCTTTCGTCCGTGATCGCCCCAACCTTGATGAACAGTGTGTAGTTGGAGCCGGACGGCCCCGGATAATCGATGGGGATGTCGCGATAAATTCCCTGATACACGCCGGAGAAGACAAACGTGATCTGCTCCTCGACGCGTGCCGAGCCATCCTCTTCCACATGAATGGTGCTGTTGAATTTGGAAATGTGATAGCTGCGTGCCAACGCCGGCAGGCTGAACACCAGCACCAACAGCACAACCAGAACTTTCCCGGCAGAAAAGGCCCGGCTTCGGGAATGACCAGTGGCTTTCACTTGGCTTAAAACTTTACGGCCACGTTTTCCCGGTCGGCCGGGGTATCCATTTCAAAGAACTGGCGCGCGTGGAAGCCGAACATTCCCGCGATGATGTTTGTCGGAAAGGATTGGACGCGGGTGTTGAAGTCGCGCACCACGGCATTGTAGTAGCGCCGCGCATTCTGGATGTTGTCTTCAATCGAGTTGAGCGACGTTTGCAAACCAGTGAACTGCTCTGACGCTTTCAACTCAGGATAATTTTCTGCAACGGCAAACAGACTCTTCAGAGCGCCGGAAAGCTGCCCTTCCGCCTGGGCCTTGTCGGCAGGCGTGGTCGCTTGCATGGCCTGGGAACGGAACTTGGCAATGTTCTCAAACGTCCCCTTCTCATGCGCGGCATAGCCTTTCACCGTTTCCACCAGATTGGGAATCAGGTCATGGCGGCGCTTGAGTTGAACGTCAATGTCTGACCATGCAGAATCCGCGCGCACACGCAACTGCACCAGGCTGTTGTACATGCCGGCCAGAATGAAGATCGCGCCGACCACCAGTATCCCGATCACAATCAGAGGCGTCATGGTTTCTCCCGAGTACTAAGGTGCTTCCGCAAGCGTTTTGACGTTCGAGCGGAAGTTATCACACTGAATCACCGTCGCGCAAATTGCTAATGCATGGAATTGATGTCGCGTCTTG
>DATCAX010000388.1:0-5733 GCA_036512375.1 Candidatus Angelobacter sp.
GATCCACTTCTTGCTCTTGAGAAGTCCTCCAGAGCTAGGGTCCTTGCGTTCAAGGGTCCCGCCTTGCTGGTAATCAACTTTGCTCTTCGTATAAGAAACGGGCGCCATTTGGTCACCCAGACCGCTGGGCCACTGGGGGAAGGCCGGCACGTGCTGGCCATTGCTCAAAACTTCAGTTTCAACGCTCAGGAGATTATCTTTATCCGGGCGAAAGGTCTTGTGGACGGTTACGTCGCCGTCTGAGAACTCATATGTCAATGCGCCCGCGGTGGAATCCCTCGCCTCGCCGCCGACATACAGAGCCTCATTCAGCTTTTTTTCCAAATCCTTGTCATAGGCGAAAAACGAAAGGGGATAGCCCAGTTGTCCGGCAACCGTCGGGTTTACCAGATCAAAAGGCTTGCCGGCATCGTCCTTGAATTTCTTGAGTATCCACGATTTAACGCTGGCGCCGCGATTCGTGAACGTAATCCGATAAGCCGCAGTCTCCAACACCGATTCTGCCTCTGCTGCTGCCGTCTTCACGGGACCTTTTATAGGCGCGGCATGAGACCTGGGTGGTACCGGCGTGGAAGATGCAATGGGAACTGCCGTAGGGCCTGGCTTCTCCAGGGCCTGTTGGGACGGCTGCTGTCCTTTGTCCGGCGGAGTCTTCGGCTTGGGCATGAAATACTGCATCACGCCAAGCACCACGAATACAGCCACCAGGGCCAGAAGCATTCGCTTATCTGAGCCCGGTTCGTTCTGCGGATTGCGATATTCAGTCAATGAGTGGTCTCAACATTTTTCTTAGCGCTTCGCGCCAAACCGCTTGCGATTCTTTTCCTTGCTAACTATTCTGCCCTGCGTCAGGCCGCTCGGCGGCTACAGGCCTCGCGGCTTCCTTTACCGGGACGGGGTCAAAGCCTCCGCGCGCGAAAGGATTGCAGCGCAGAAGCCGCCAAAGGCCCAGCGCCGATCCATGGAGCAGACCGTGTTTGGCCACGGCTTCTGCTGTGTATTCCGAACAACTGGGAACGAAGCGGCAGGCGACCGGCAGGAAAGGAGAGATGGCCCCTTTGTAAAACCGCAGACAAATCGCGGCCACATTCCTCATCTTCCGCGGCCTCGCTGCACGGCGGCAAAAACTTGCATAATCTCTGCATCCAGTTGGGCAAACTTCAAAGTCAGCACGCCCTTGCGGGGGTGTAACACCAGATCGAGCGGCCGGACCAACTCACATAAGTGTTTCCTCACCGCTGAGCGCATGCGCCGGCGAATGCGATTACGATCCACAGCTCCGCCCAGAACCTTGCCAACGGTAAAACCCACACGGGGGCTCGCGGTGCTCTCGTTCTCGCGGTAAAAAGCCGTCATGTTCCCGGAAAAATGTTTTCTGCCCTGCTTGTAGACCACCTGAAAGTCAGCATGCTTCAGTAATCGCGCGTTCCTGGGGAAGCCTTGCGACACTATTTTTGAAGTTTCATTCACGGCTGGTCTGGCAGGCAGAATGGACATTTGCAGGAGAAACTATTCCCGGAAGCCAGGCTTCACGGAAACGCGCTTGCGTCCTTTAGCGCGGCGACGGGACAATACGGCCCTTCCGCTCTTTGTTTTCATTCTCGTGCGAAAACCGTGCACCTTCGAACGGTGACGCCGGTTAGGTTGAAAAGTGCGTTTGGGCATTGACTTGTGGAACTCCTACTCAGGATTGTTTGCTCGGGGCAAATGACAAGTATAAAGGAATACGGGCCTTTCGTGCCACTTTGAGGAGTGGCCGGGGCTGACAACGCCACTCTGAGGTTTTTATGCGCTGCCGCCAGGTAGCCGGGAGTGGGTAGGACCGTTTTCTTATGCCATGCCGATTTCCATTTCCTCCCAGGGGGCAAGATGCTCTTTTCCAATTGGCGCCGAACAATTTCTCATGTTGCACACGACAGGAATAGGGCTATCAACAAGCAAGCGCACTGACAGAATTGAATGTTGCACCACCGCTGCGGCAGTTACAAAGTTACTACTTAACGAAAATGTGTGCGCCAGGTTTTAAAAAATCAGAGGACATAAAAAAAAGTGGCGAGTATGCATTTCCAGCGGCTGAAGTTCGTGCTAGTATGCCCTCCAGTCGAAAAAAAATTGTTGCACAACGCAGTGTTCAACGCTCTGCGTCGCCCTTGCAGAGTAAGATCGAGATCTCCGAGTTCAACCACGGGCCCCTGGCCGGCTCGCAACATAGGAAACATCCCAAGAATGTCATTACCCGCTGCGACCGTAACCGCAACAGCAAATCCGTGGCTCCGGATACTTGGAGCACTGGAAAAGAAGATCACTCGTCATTCCTATGACACGTGGCTTAAGCCCACGCGTTTCAGCCATATCAATGGCAACATTATTTTTGTCCGCGTACCGAACCCGGAGTTTCGCCAGTTGGGAGAGAAATTCGGAGACCTGATCCAGGAAGCCATGGACACGCTGGCGCCTGAGTACCAGGACGTGAAGTTCGTTACCGCGGAAGAAGACCCCACAGTGCCTCCGGTCCGTGCGGATGGCGGGTTTGCTCCGGTTTCAGCCAGCGGCACGTCCGCACCGTCGTCATCGAGGCAACAACGTTTTGACTGGGACTCCGCGGCGCAGCTCAGCCCCAAGTACACGTTTGGGGCATTTGTGATCGGCGCGGGAAACCAGTTTGCGCATGCAGCGTCTCAGGCTGTGGCTGAACGCCCCTCCAAGGCTTATAACCCGCTCTTCCTCTATGGCGGCGTGGGCATGGGTAAAACACACCTGATGCACGCCATTGGGCATGAAGTGAAGCGTCGGCAGCCGCAGGCCTCCATCTGCTATATCTCAAGCGAGAAATTCACCAATGAGATGATCAACTCCCTGCGCTATGACAAGATGATCAGCTTCCGCGATAAATTCCGCAACGTGGACGTGCTGCTGATCGACGACATACAGTTTCTGGCGCAGAAAGAGCGTACCCAGGAAGAATTTTTTCACACGTTCAATGCGCTTCATGAATCGATGAAGCAGATTGTGATCGCCAGCGACCGTCCGCCAAAAGAGCTGCCTGAAATTGAAGACCGGTTGCGCTCCCGTTTTGAGTGGGGCCTGATTGCCGACATTCAGCCCCCGGACCTGGAAACAAAAGTTGCGATCCTGCAGAAGAAGGCGGAGTTAGAACGAGTGGTTCTCTCCACTGACCTGGCTTTGTATATCGCGTCCAACGTTCGCACCAACGTTCGCGAACTGGAAGGCGCCCTGATCCGTTTGATTGCGTACTGCTCACTGACCGGGGCCGAAATTAGTCTGGTCACAGCGCAGCAGGTGTTGAAGAACTTTATCGACTCGCAGGCGCGCAAGATCACCATTGATGCCATCCAGAAAGCGGTCGCCGAGCAGTTTGGTCTGCGCGTGATTGAGATCAAAGCCAAGAGCAACTCCCGCGCCATCGTGTTTCCGCGGCAGATCGCCATGTATCTGGCCAAGCAGATGACCGAAGCGTCATTGCCGGAAATCGGACGTCAGTTTGGCGGCAAGCACCACACCACGGTGATGCATTCGATCGATAAGATTGAGGAGCAGCGGCAGGCGGACAAAGACCTGAACCGACTCCTGAACAAGCTGACGGAGACGCTGAATAGTTGAGACCTGCCGGCTGCAGCGACAAGAGTTCCGGCAGCTGTAAGGGCGGCAAATGGCAGGAAAGAATTGCAGTCGGCGGAATCGCGCAAGAAGCTGTAAACTAAACGGTTGCGCGGAGATTCCAACTGTTGCTGCGTGGGTTGACGAAACATTATTACTGAATTCAGGTTGGTTTCAATAACTTTAGGGGGCCACTAACTATGCCTTCCTCCGCGGGCACTGAGGCGGGAGCTACGATGGAAATTAGCGTCAGCAAGAACGATCTATTGAAGGAACTGACTGCAACCCAGGGCGTGGTGGAACGCAAGACCACGATTCCCATTCTCTCCAACTTCCTGTTTGAAGCCAGCGGAGACAAGCTCTCGATTACAGCCACAGATCTTGATCTCAGCCTTCGCACATCGTGTCCGGCAAAGGTGAAGAAGGAAGGTTCGTGCACCATTCCTGCGCGCAAGCTGTATGACTATGTGAAGTTGCTGGGGGATGGCGAGATCAGCCTCAAGCTGCTGGAAAATCACTGGGTACAGATCCGCAGCGGGAGATCGAATACCAAGATGGTTGGCATGGCGCGGGCAAACTTTCCCGCGCTGCCCCTGTTTCCGGCGGAGTCAGCTCTTCAGCTTCCCGCCCAGGTGCTGCGGCAATTGATTGCCAAGACGATTTTCTCGATTTCCAACGAGGAATCGCGCTATACATTGAATGGCGCGCTCCTGGTGCTCAAACCGGAATCGCTGACGATGGTCGCCACAGACGGACATCGGCTGGCCCACATTGAACATGGCGGCACCAAGCTGCCTGTCAGCGGAGAATTAAAGGTTCTGGTGCCTAAAAAAGCCATGGCTGAGTTGAGCACCCTGCTGAACAGCAGTGACGCCCAAACGGTGGAATTCGCTAAGGACGAGTCGACCCTCTTTTTCCGCATTGGCGGCCGGTTGTTGACCTCGCGCCAACTCACAGGTCAGTTTCCGAATTACGAAGCCGTGCTCCCGCGCGAGAATAACAAGTTCGTGTCAGTGCACTGTGACGAGCTTTCCGCGGCAATTCAGCGCGTAGCGCAGTTTGCCGACGAGCGTTCCAACGCGATCCGGATGCGGGTGGAGAAAAACGAACTGAAGGTCTCTTCGTCGAATACGGAAACCGGTGAATCTGAAGATTCAATTGAGGTCGCCTATACCGACGATCCCATGGTGATCGGGTTCAACTCGCAATACCTGCTGGAGTTTTTGAAGGTGGTGGGCTCGGGCGACGTTCGCTTCGAATTTAAAGACGCCCAGACAGCTGGGCAGTTGCGACCGGACGAAGCCGCGGACAGCGAATATCGTTATCGCTATATCGTGATGCCGATGCGGATTTGAGTTCGTTCAGTCTCAGCGAAAATAAAACAGGCCGGACAAAATTGTCCGGCCTGTTTTTTGCACAGCGAAAATCTTTTATTGCACCATTTTTCTGGCAAGGATTCGGTCGACGGTCTGTTCAACGTTAGGCAGAAAAGAGTCCATGCTTCCCATAGAACCAGCGCCCGAAGCACCGGCAAAGCGTGTTGAGACAAGGACATCATTCCAACGCTGGAAGATAAGCTTGGAAGGCGAATCGAGTACGGTGTTGCGTTCTGGTTCGCGTACATAGAAGCAAACTGCCCAGAATGAAACGATCACAAGGTATTGAGTGAAGTTCAACAAGTCGAGAGCGGAACCCCACTGGGCGAAACGGGTGTGAAGGTAAGAAGAACTCAGACTGAAAGCGGCAGACAATCCCAAGCCGAGACCGATGCTGACGGTGTGACTCCGCCATGCCAGGCCGAGACGTCGCTCGAATAGAAAGAAAAGAAGGAGGAGACCACACTGCATCAGTCGAAGGCCTCTTTCGAGGAGACTCACGGCAGCAACACATTTAGCAATTCTTGTATCCCCAGTAGCTGCGGCGGTCAGCGCAGATGCCAATAACAGGAAGACGCCTGCCCAGCGGAAAAGCATTTTCCCCAAATCGATCAGCCCGCTATAAGGTTTGAGAGCCTTAACAAAAATCTCGTACATAACGCCGAACTCGACCAACATGAGCAACGCATTGACGATCCAATAGAGATAGAAATAGGCTCCGACAGATGCTTTGGCTGAG
>DATCAX010000389.1:0-2708 GCA_036512375.1 Candidatus Angelobacter sp.
TGGGCTGAGTACGGCCACTGCCCCCGATGGTAGCTATGCGCTCAATAATCTGCCATCAGGGCAAATCACGGTCCTGGCGGCTCTCACCGGCTATCAATCAGGATCAGCTTCTGTCAGCGTGGTTGCGTCCGCCACAACTTATGCTCCGGCAATCACTCTGGTTTCCGGCTCTGGAACCATCTCCGGCACCGTGAAAAACTCCACCGGGGCGGCGATTACTGGAGCTTCTGTCGGCTATGGGGGTGGCACGGTCGCGACCGACTCATACGGCAACTACACACTTGCGGGAGTTCCCGTAGGTAACGTGCAGTTGGTGGCTGCAGCCAACGGATTCCAAAGCGCTACCCAGAATGTGGCAGTTTACGGTGGCAAAACGATCGCGGCCAATTTCGCGCTTGCCGCTGCCATTACCAACGGAACGGTGACAGGCAAAATAACCAATGTATCCAATGGCGCGATCCTTGCCGGAACCACTGTCACATGGAGCGGCGGTTCCACGACCAGCAACGCCAGCGGGATTTATACGCTTACGAATGTCCCGGCCGGAACGCAGAACATAACGGCCAACAAGGCTGGTTACCTGCCGCGAACTCTTGCAGCGACGGTGACCGGAGACGCAAGCACCATTCTGAATATTCCTGTCGCGACAGGCGGAAAAATAGCGGTGAAGGTGGTTGCGCCCAGCGGAGCCGTAGTCAGCGGCGCAACTATCACGATCAAAGGCGGCAACGTTGCAACCGCCGTGACCGCTGCTACCAGCACTGCGGGCTTGTTTACCACTAACTGGATATCGATTGGAACGTATACCGTTTCCATCGTTAAGACGGGACACACCACACAGACCAAAACTATAGCGATCGCCAGCGGCGCTACCGGGTCGCTCACGTTTACAGGATTCTAGGAGAGAAATATGAAAAGCGGCCAAATTACAAAATTGTTGATGATCGCTGTCGTCGTTTTCTCCGTGCTTTCCTTGCTAACGCCCGGTGCGGCAGCGCAGACATACACCGCCATTGATCTGGGCACCCTGCACGCCGGCAGTGCGCGCGTACACGGCGTGAACCAGTCCGGCCAGGCCGTAGGCGCTTCCGGGCATCCGCACGGAGCGGAGACGCATGCCTTTTTCTGGCAAAAACAAGGCGGTATTCGCGATCTGGGCACGCTTCCCGGAGGCGACTACAGTTCGGCTTTTGCCATCAATGACTCGGGGATCGTCGTGGGCACCTCCAACACGTCAACCAGTTCACACGCATTTTCCTGGACTGCCACACAGGGTTTGCACGATCTTGGAACCCTGCCTGGCGCAAACGCCAGTTCAGCCTTTTCCATCAACACCCAGGGTGAGATCGCAGGCAGCTCCGGCGGCCATGCAGCTCTCTGGTCCGGCGGCAAGATTCAGGATCTGGGCACCCTTGGCGGCGCAACCAGTGAAGCCCACGGCGTCAATAATCTCAGCGAAGTCGTCGGCTTGTCTGACACCAGCTCAGGCCCGCATGCGTTTCTCTGGAAGTCCGGCGTCATGCAGGACCTGGGCCTCCTTCCCGGCGACAACAGCAGCCGCGCTGACCATATCAATGACAGCGGAATGGTGGTGGGCGCTTCCCAGGGCAGCGGAGGTGTTCGCGCCTTCGTCTGGACCAGTGCCGCCGGAATGCAGCCGCTCGGGTCGCTTTCCCAGGGCGTCTACAGCGAAGCCTTTGATGTTGACAATGCGGGCCAGATCGTCGGCGAAGTATCCACCGCTCTTGGGACGCGGGCGTTTCTCTGGACCAGCAAGGATGGTTTGATTGATCTGAACGAAGCGGTCGACAATCTCGCCAGTGACGTGGTGCTGACCGGCGCTTTTTCCATCAATGAAAAAGGACAGATCGTTGCGTTCGGACTGAAGAGTCCCAAGGTAAGTCGCCATCAGGAAATGACGGCCGATAGTCACGTCCATGCCGGGCCGACGCGGGTCTTTCTGCTGACGCCACAGTAAGCCGGCGTTGGACGAAACCTGCGGCCCAATAGCAGGCGCATCATTTATAATCCGCTCCATGTCAGGTGGACGCACCAGCGAACAATGGATCGCGCAGTATGCCAGCAGCCACACGCATCCAATCAACCGTTTTTGCCATAGCGTGGGCATTCCGCTCATCGTAGTGTCCCTGGCGCTTGCCGTGGCCGCCATTTTCTTTCATCCACTCTGGATGTTTGCCGCCGGACTGTTCGTTTTTGGCTGGCTTTTGCAGTTCATCGGCCACGCCTTTGAACACAAGCAGCCGGAGTTCTTACAGGACTGGCGGTTTCTGCTGGTGGGCGTGCGCTGGTGGTGGGCCAAGATGCGCGGCAGAGCGTAAGAGCGCGATGCACGTCAGTATGACGTAGCTCGCGATGGGCGCTTCTTAATTAATTCCTTGCCATAAGGCTCTGCGCCGCCCTTAACGGTGATTACCCAGTGGGCAGCAGAAAACGAGCGGTAGCAGAAGGCGAAACAGCACGGTTCCGCAAGGCTGGCTTGTCAAGGCATTGTCCTATTTCGCGCTTGAGTAGGCGAACAAATGGCGCTATACTCCGACTGCGCCTCAGGGTGTGAACGGGAAAGATATTTGAAAAATAGCAACTAGCAATTGGCAACTAGCAATTAGCCAAATCAAGACCAAAGGCAAAGAACTGCGACCCTCTGCCGATTCTTGGGTGGATTGGGTGACCTTGGGTGGAATTGGGTG
>DATCAX010000390.1:0-2146 GCA_036512375.1 Candidatus Angelobacter sp.
GATCAAGTGGAGCCCTGACGGCAAGAAAGTCTCCTATTTCCTGCATCAGGAGCAGGGCGAGAAAGCTGACCTCTATTACATTGACGTGACGTCGGGCAAGCCGGCAGTGCTGGTGGCGTCAGAGAAAATCGCCGCCATGAAACCCCCGGTCGCGGCATCGAAGGATGACCGGGAGAAGGACAACCGCGAACGCTATCACGTAGCGGGGTATCACTGGTCTCCGGACTCCGAGCATATCCTCTTCGACGCCAATGGCCAGCTTTGGTACTACGCGCTGTCCTCGAGTAAGTACGTGGCGTTGAGCGGCCCTGATGAATCGGCGACCGATCCCAAGTTTTCCACGGACGGAAAAAGTCTTTCCTATGTTCGCAAGCACAATCTGGTGGTGAAGCGCGTGGATGGCGGCGCGGAAAAAGCCCTCACCACCAATGGCGACGAAAACCTGCTCAATGGCGAAGTGGACTGGGTTTACGGCGAAGAATTGGATGTTCGCAGCAATTATTTCTGGTCGCCGGACTCGAGGAAGATTGTGCTGCTGCAAATGGACCAGAACAAGGTCCCAACGTATCCCATCACGGATTTCATTCCGCAGCATCCTACCGTTTATAACGAAAAATATCCCAAGGTGGGCGATCCCAATCCAGAAGTCCAGCTTGGCGTGGTCAGTGCCGGCGGTGGCGCGGTGAAGTGGTTCCATCTGACGGATGAAAAAGACATGTACATGCCGCGTTTTGGCTGGGTGAACGATTACGTGGTATGGGCCACGGTGCTGAACCGCGCGCAGAACCAACTGGATCTTTATTTTGTTGACGCGTCCAGCGGCAAATCCCGCCGTGTGCTGAGCGAGAAGAGCGACACCTGGATTGAGACCGACAACAACCTGCAATTCCTGAAATCCGGTGACAAGTTTACCTGGCCCAGCTGGCGCGACGGCCACACCCATCTTTATCTTTATTCATTCGATAAGATGAACCCGCTTGCCGCGGACGCCAAACTTGTAAATCAGATCACCAGAGGCGACTTTGAGGTGTTCGACATTGAAGGCGCGGTTGAAACCAGCGGAACGCTGTTCCTGACCACCAATGCCAGTGATGACCGGCAGCGGCACTTGTGCAGCGTCAAGCTCGATGGCTCGGGCTTCCAGTGCCTAACCAAGGGTGGGACGCACGCGGCCTCGGTTGCGCCAAATGGACAATATTTTGTCGATCACTACTCTTCACTCATGTCGCCGCCGCAACTCTCCTTCTGCCATGTGGGCGGAAGCTGCGATGTTTTCTGGCGCTCTAAGAGCGTTGATTCGCTTAACTTGATCGCCCCGCAATTCGTTGACTTCAAAGCCGAAGACGGCACTGTGCTTCGCGGTCTGCTCTTTCTGCCGCCGGACAGCGCGGGCAAGAAAATTCCTCTGCTCAATAACCCATACGGCGGACCGCACGGGCAGACCGTGCGCGACATGTGGGGCGGCGCGGGCTTCCTCTTCAACCAGGTCCTGATGCGCGATGGCATTGCCGTGCTGGATGTCGACAACCGTGGCATGGGCGCGCGCGGCAAGAAATTTGCTGCGGCACTGATCCACAACTTCGGCGAAGTCGAGCTTAAAGACCAACTAGCCTCCATCGACCAGGCGCTGCAACAATTCCCGCAGCTGGATGGCTCGCGCATGGGATGGTGGGGCTGGAGCTACGGCGGCTACATGACGCTGGTTGCCATGACGCATTCTGACCGCTTTAAAGCCGGCGTTGCCGTGGCGCCCGTCACAGACTGGAAAGATTACGATTCCATTTACACCGAGCGCTATGCTGGCCTGGTTCCGCAATATGAAGAAGGCTACAAAAAGGGCTCGCCCATCACGTATGCCGCTAACCTGAAAGGTCATCTGCTTGAGGTCCATGGAACGAGTGACGACAACGTGCACATGCAGAATTCCATGCAGATGATCAATGCGTTCATCAACGCGGGCAAGCAATTCGATCTGCAGCTGTATCCGCGCAAAACGCATAGCATCTCCGGACCGGGAACGCGTGTCCATCTATTTACCCGCATACGGTCGCAGTTTCACCGCGAGCTTTTAGGGACGGAGTAGGGAACATTGAAGAACCAGACGATTGCACTGGGTGATTTTGAGCTGACCGCGCTTTCTGACGGG
>DATCAX010000391.1:0-5213 GCA_036512375.1 Candidatus Angelobacter sp.
GGATGGTATCTCAAGCAGGCAGGCGGTCCAACCACACTTGCGGCTAAGAAAGAGATATTCGTTGTCCGCGCCAATGGTACCGTTGTAGGGCGCAGTTCAGGGGAGTGGTTTTCGGGGAACGTTTTGAGTACAACCCTGCAAGCTGGAGACACCATTTTCGTTCCTGAGAAGGGCGCTGGCATCGGAATTTTGAAGAACCTGGGCCAGACCATCTCGTTGCTTTCCGGCGCCGCCGTGGCTGTCAGCGTAATCAGGACTTTCTAACCGAGAGAATGAGTTGACCGGAATGGGAAATTGCAGGCATGTTTTTCTTCTAGCGCTTCTATATACCGCCACCGCAACATGGGCGCAGTCGCATGACGGCCCTGCGGCTACCTCCCCTCCAACCCCCGCTCCCACGCCGGTTTCGCAGGCCGTGGACGATTCGCATTACGCCAGCGACAACCCTTTCAAGTTCCTTCGCAATCTTGCGCGCGACCAGAAAGATATCTGGACCAGCCCCTTTAAGGCCCGCGTTCAGGACCTAAATTGGATAATCCCCCTGGCAGGCTTGAGCGCCGGCCTAATCAACGCAGACGCAGAGCTGTCCTCACGGATCAAGGGGACCAGTACGCTGGGCAAACATTCCAGCACCATCTCCAACGGAGGCGTGGGTCTAGCCCTGGGCGGAAGCGGCGCTCTTTATCTCTTGGGCAAATACACTGGCGATGACCATAAGAAGGAAACCGGCATTCTGGCCATTGAGGCAGCCACCAATAGTCTGATCGTGGGTGAGGTGCTGAAAGCCGTGACGCAGCGCGCTCGTCCCACGGACGGCAATTTCAAGGGCGAGTTTTTCAACAGTACCTCGATTTCTAACTCTTCCTTTCCGTCGGCGCACGCCTTAATGGCTTGGTCCGCCGCCAGCGTTTTGGCCCACGAATATCCCGGCCCGCTGACGCAGGTCCTTGCCTATGGACTTGCCACCACAGTAAGCGTCGCCCGGGTATCCGGCCGAGCTCATTTTCCCAGCGACGTCGTTATTGGCAGCGCGATGGGATGGCTGATCGGACGCCAGGCCTATAAATCGCACCATGATCCCGAATTGCCGGGCGCGGGCTATGGCACGTTTGTCCATGAACCCCGGCCAGAGGGATTTCCCGCAGCAGAACGCGGCTCGCCTTATGTTCCTATCGATAGCTGGGTTTATCCCGTTTTTGATCGCTTGGCCGCCATGGGAGTTCTCAACAGTGGGATCGTAGGGCTCAGGCCCTGGACAAGTAATGAATGTTCCCGGCTGGTGGAGGAAATATCCGGCGAGGTCGATGAGTCTAATCCCGACGAAGCCTTTCGCATGTATTCCGCGCTGGCCAGCGAATTCGCTACCGAGCTGAAAGGAGGAGAGACTGATTACATCGGTCTTGACTCCGTGTATGCTCGCGTGACTTCCATCTCTGGACCTCCGCTTACGGACGGCTACCATTTCGGGCAGACCATCGTGAACGATTACGGCAGACCGTATGAACGGGGAACGAATGGTTTGGGCGGCTTTTCATCCACCGGCGTTGCGGGCGCGCTCGCCTTCTCTGTCCGTGGCGAATATGAGCATGCTCCCTCAGCGGCAGGCTTCTCCCAGACTGTTCAGGATGCAATCCAGGCTGCGGACTTCAAGGGCCCTCAACCCGCTTCAGCCATTCCAGCTTTCAACCAGTTTCGTTTGCTCGATGCCTATATTTCTTTGAACATCAAAGGCTGGCAAACCTCTTTTGGCAAACAAACTCTCTGGCTGAGTCCTACTCAGGATCCTTTCCTGTGGGGAAACAACGCCGAACCTGTTTACATGTTGCGCGTTGACCAGACCCATCCCGGTAAACTGCCGAGCATTCTGGGGCGGCTGCTTGGGCCGTATCGCACGCAGTGGTGGATAGGAAAGTTGACGGGAGACCACTGGATTGATCCGCAAAACGGTTTGGGACCAGATTCCGCGCTCGGCAGGACTCTTCCGCAACAACCGCTGGTCAACGGCTTCAAGATCAACTTCAAGCCAACACCCAATTTCGAATTTGGTGTTGGACGCACGGGAATGTTCGGCGGGCCTGATTTCCCGATTACTTTGTCATCCGTGCGGCGTTCCCTTTTTTCTACGGGCAACGCAGCTGGTCCTGGGAAAGACCCCGGTGATCGGCGCTCTACCTTCGATTTCACCTATCGCATTCCCGGCTTCAGAAAGTCGCTGACGCTCTACGACGAATCTTTCGTGGAAGATGAGATTTCGCCCATCGGTTATCCCAGGCGCGCGGCGCACACTCCGGGTCTGTATTTGTCGCAGGTTCCTGGTATCTCCCACTTGGATATGCGCGTCGAGGCTTCCTACACCAACTTGCCCGGTCTCCGTCAGACTTCTCAGGGCGGTTTCTTTTACTGGAACACCCGCTATCTCGATGGCTACACCAACAAAGGTAATATTCTGGGTAATGCTGCTGTAGGACGGCAGGGAATTGCCATGCGCGCCGACAGCACCTACTGGGTTGCCTCTGACAAAACTCTGCAGCTCGGTTACCGCAGTGAAATTGCCGATAGCATGTTTCTCCAGGGCGGAAATATGAGGGACATTCACTTTAAGTCAGAATGGGCCCTGACCCAGAAAGTTTCACTCTCAAGCTTATTGCAGTATGAATGGTGGAATTTCCCTTTGTTATCGGCCGGCAAAAAACAGAATGATTTTACGGCTTCATTTCAATTAACATATTGGCCGCATTGGAGACTAAAGCGTGGAAGCTAGGGGCCAGGCCACCGTACCCATTTACGCCCCCTCCATCCATCCGGAACTGGAGAAGCGATACTCGCCCGCAGCACCGGAGCCTGAGGACAAAAAAGGAGAAAAACTCTGGGTTCTTTGGCGATCGCGTAACTTTCTGTGGGGCGTAACATGGAAAACACTCATTGCTTCCATTGCTCTCGCTTTCGTGGTCCCGTCGCATTACAAATCTGCCGTCAGATTTGTTCCCGGTGAAAATTCCAGCAGTAGCAGCGGAAGCTCCATGATGGGCCTTCTAAGCAAGGCAATTGGCGGTGACAACTCAAGCATGGGACTTGGCCTGGACGCCGCCGGCTTGCTCGGTGCCAAGACGCCTGGCGCTTTCTATGTTGAGGTGTTGAAAAGCCGTACTGTTCAGGATCGCCTGATTAACGGTTTCGACCTGCGCTCCCGCTATAACAAAAGCACCTACTTTGAAGCGCGCAAGAAACTCGCCAGCTTCACTGACATTGAGGAAGACAAGAAAAGCGGCGTGATCACCCTCACGGCCACCGACTATGAGCCCGAGACCGCCGCGCAGATCGCCAACGCTTACGTTGACGAGTTAAACCGGCTGGCCGTGGATCTCAACACGTCTTCAGCGCATCGCGAACGCCAGTTTCTTGAGGAACGCCTGTCTACTGCGAAACAGGATCTATCCCGCGCGTCAGCTTCCTTGAGCCAGTTCACCAGCAAAAATTCAATGGTGGACCCCCAGAATGAGGGGCGTGCCGTGATGGATGCCGCAGCCCGCATGCAAGGCGAATTGATTGCGAGTGCGACCGAACTCAAGGGACTGCAACAAATTTATTCTGACGACAATGTCCGCGTGCGTACGCTCAAGGCGCGCATGGCCGAACTCCAATCGCAGCTCAAGAAACTCGTGGGTCAAAGCAATGATGCGGCTGTGCAAGACCCAGCCGCCGGCTGGTCCGCTCCTTATCCTTCCATGCATACGTTGCCGGGGCTCGGCTCGCGTTATGCAGAACTCTATCGCGAGGCCAGGATACAGGAAGCTGTTTACGCTTTTGTGACGCAGCAACTCGAAATGGCCAAGATTCAGGAAGCAAAGGAGCTGCCCATCGTGCGCGTGATGGACGCAGGAGTTGCGTCCGAGAAACGGTCAAGCCCGATTCGTAGCCTGATTGTCGGCGGCAGCGTGCTTGGTGCGTTTCTCCTGGCGTGTTTCTGGGTGGTGGGCAAGAATCACTGGGAGCAAGTCCCCATGGACGATCCTTACCGTTTGCTGGCGGCTGATGTTGCAGAAGAATTCCGCTCCGTCCTGGGAAAGTTGCGGGGCAGGGCCAGATAGAAGCTGGCATTGGACAAAATTCTGAGTAGGAGCATTCATGCCTCCCGGACACGAAGGCCGAGAATGGGAAATTCATCAGGACGCGGATCAATCCATCAAACGGTATTTCCGCGAACTCAGCGAACTGATCCCGCAACTGCCATATAGTGCCATTAACAGTATTGTCTCTATTTTCCTGGATGCGTTCGCGGAACATCGGACAGTTTATGTGTTCGGTAACGGCGGCAGCGCCGCCAGCGCCTCGCATATGATGTGCGACATAAACAAAGGAGCCAGCGGGCTTGGCAAGCGACCGAAGGTCTTGGCGCTTACTGACAACACTTCATTGATAAGCGCGTGGGCCAACGACTTCGGATATGAACGAATTTTTTCCGAACAGCTCAAAACTTTTGTGAAGTCCCGCGATGTAGCCTTCGCCATCAGCACCAGCGGGGATTCTCCCAATGTTCTGCTCGCGCTGGAAACCGCCAGAGAGTACGGTGCCCTCACTGTTGGCATGGGCGGCTGCCAGGGCGGACAGATGAAAGCGCTGTGCGATGTGTGCGCCGTCATTCCTTCCGATAGCGTCCAACTGATTGAAGATCTTCACCACGCCATGATCCATTCAATCTTTCTCGCTGTACGAGAAAGTCTGCGCACCGGGACCGCAAAGAGCCCGATGGCGCGGGCAGCATCGTTTTAAGGCTCTGCATGAAAATCGCTTTTGACTTGCGGAGAATCGGCAATCCGGGGATTGGCAGGTATATGAAGTGCCTGGCCGAAGCCATCACCGCGCAGGCCCCGGAACATGAATATCTGCTCATTCTGCCTCCGGACTGCGGGCACTTGATTCATGCGCCGAATGCTCAAAGACTCTATACCAGCCTGAAGTATTATTCCTTCCGGGAGCAGTTCGATCTTCCGCGAATTCTCAGCCGTCACAAAGTTGATTTGCTGCACTCACCGCATTTTCTTCTGCCCCTTGTGCAGTCATGCCCGGCCGTGGCTACCATTCATGACGTAATCTACATGTCGTGTCCCCAGGACCTGCCATCGCGTACCGGACGCCTCTACTATCGCATCATGATGAACGCCTGCTCTCGTATGGCTACGCGCATCATCACGGATTCTGAACACTCCAGAAAT
>DATCAX010000392.1:0-2555 GCA_036512375.1 Candidatus Angelobacter sp.
CAAAATCCAGAAAAAAACCGGCTTGGCACCGCGAGAGATCCTTATTGTTGGCGACCGCCCGGCGCGCGAGATCCGTGCCGGCAGGGAACTGGGAATGTATACAGTGCGCGTGCGCCACGGCGAGTTCAAGTCGCAGGTGCCGGTTGGGCCGGAAGAGGAGCCGGACCACGTGATCGAAAATATTTCTGAGGTCAGGAGACTTCCGTTTGTCTGGGACGGCGAAGCGCAAAAATAACGGGCCACGGGGACCGCAGCTGCGGTCCCCGTGGCCCAATCTTCTAGGTAAAGCAGCGGGATTCAGTGTGCAATCACCGTGATGGCGGGTGACCCAGGCTGAGGGTAATTTTGCAGCTTTTTCATTGCGCCGGTTGCCGGATCAAAGGTAAACACCGTGATCTGATTCACTGAGCCGGGGAAGTTCGGGTTGGCGCCCTGCGTCATAAACACGAAATGACCGCTTGGGTCCATGATGATGCCGCCTGCGCCGTTACCCGCTGCTTCAGAAGTCCCAATCTGGCTGAAGTTTCCGTTGCCGGGATTGATGCTGAATACGTGTACCACACCCGTCAGATCGAGGAGGAGCAGGAACCTGCCCGTATTGTCGACCAGTATGTCCTCGGGTTGAGTATCGGCAAATGTCTGAGCTCCGATCGCAGCTTTTCCCGAAGGGCTGATCGTGAACTCAGTCAGGCTAAAATCGTCAGTGTTCAGCCCATAAGAGATCGACCCGGTCGGATGCTCGATGGCAACGCGCTCCTCGGCATCTGTGCCCAGGATCTGCGCCTTGCCTAGAACCCCGCCAGCGCCTCGAGGATAGACAGTAAAGTCGCCAACACCGTGGAACCCTACGCCGCCTTGAATAAGGAAGGTGTTGTTCAGCGCGAGGGCAAACGGCACGTCACAGAAGTCGCATGCTTGCGTGAACACGTAGGGCGAACCGGCCAGCGATGTGAGCATGCCGTTTGCGGAAACGGCAAAGCCGTAGATTCCCGTTGAGTTGCTGGCGGGAATGTCGCCTGACATATAGATGTTGTTGCTGTCGGCCACGACCCCGCCCGGGCCAATCACCGCCGCGCTCCCGGCGAGCGTCAGAGCACCCGAAACCGGGTCCACTGCGTAAGTAAAAATCATGTTGCTGGAAGCAGTGACCAGGAAATTTCCAGCGGGGGTGGCAGCCGGAAAGCCGTTGACCGTGAAGGGCGAACCTGGCAGTAAGGTGAGAGTTCCGTCCGCGTTCATCCGGTAACCGGTTAGCTGCGCAGTAGAAGAAGAGTTACTGACGTAAACGAATGTGCCATGCGCCGCCGCAGGTGTGGGCGTCGGCGTGGCACCAGGAGGCATGGGGGTTGGTGTGGGCGCGGAGCCTGAACGTACGCCTCCACAACCGATGAGCGAAAGAATCAACAACAAAGCGAGGGCACACGTATTCCCGGCAGACACAAAAGTTTTCATAGGACTCTCTACCAGGGGAAGTAGTTCTGCTGGATAGGAATTCAGAACGGAGCTGCGGGTTGGCTGCTCAGGGCCGTTTTATCGCAAATTACGGTTCGAGGAAGAGAATCATATTGCTCTGCATGGTGGCGATGCCGCGCCGCCTGCTTGTGGCGATCCAGAAGTTACCTCGTCACGACCTTCGCTGTCGCCACATTGTCCGCGCGATCATAAACCCGCACTACCACCACGTGCTCCGCTGCCGGTGCCGGAGCAGCAATTGGAGCAGGCTTGCCCTTCTTGCGCTTCTGGTTCACAGGTTCTTCCAGCGCGGGAGGCACGTTGCTCAGCAACACGGTGAAGTCATAGTTCTCGCTCTTTGCGTCAGAGAGCGCGCCCACCGGTTCAACGTATTGCCAGTCGCCGGCGTCGATGGAGTATTCAGCACGCTTGATAGGCGATCCATCATCGGCGGCGTGAAAAGTGACGTGCAAATCCTGGCCTTCCAGACGAGCCGCCAGATTTTCAACGCGCGGTGCAGTGTTGTCTACCTCAAAGCGCTGGCTGGCTTTTTCGTCAGAGAGCGCGTCTTCCGGACTATGAGAAGGCGCATCGCTGGCCACCACCTTTACGGTGTAGCCTCCATCGGGCAGAAGGCCGGATTCAAAAGAGTAAAACTTGTCCATCAGGTCGGACTTCAAGAGCTTCCAGTCGCGCTCATTGTCGCCGCGATAGTAAACCGAATAAACCAGATTGTCGTCATTCTCGTCATGTGCGCCCCAGCGCACGGCAATGGAGCTGCGGTCTTTATTGGCCGTTGGCGGGTTTTCCATTCGACCGTTGCCAAACTGCTGCGGCGGCGGTCCCAGGTTGATCGTGATTGTCTCTGGGCCTGTCATTTTCGGTTGTGGCTGAAAACGAGCGCCCACCTGGACCACGATCTCGTCCACCACAGGCGCTACGTTTTTAGAAAGATAATTGATCGCAACTTCATCAATCTGCGTAGGCGGGTTTGCCGGCTTGAGCACGGCGCGCCATTGGATAAAGCGCGCAGCCGGAACATCGGTCCGTGCATCTTTGGCCAGGTCAATGCGCGCCCAGGGACTCCAGTTGCGGTCAGGATT
>DATCAX010000393.1:0-8880 GCA_036512375.1 Candidatus Angelobacter sp.
AAGGGCAGTACACGGTCAACCTGACGCCCGACCAACTGCCAGCAACCACTGCGGACAAGAAGACTCCGCTGGAGTTGCTGGAAGCTGAAAACGCTATCGCGATAGCCCAGGCTGCTGGAGCTGACCAATACGCCGCTGACACGCTGGGGAAAGCCAAGGCTTATCTGGCGCAGGGCCAGACTTACATGCGGCAAAAGCAAAACATAACTCCTATTGGCGCCGTGGCGCGTGCGGCCACGCAGGCAGCCGAAGACGCGAGGCTGCTCACGCTGCAAAAGAAGCAGGAAGAGCAGACAGCACAGGAACGCCAGCGCGCTCAGGACCGCATCCAGCAGGCGCAATCGCAGGCTGAGTCCGAATCAGCTCGTGCGGACGCGGCTCGCCTGGACGCGCAACACCAGAAGGAACAACGCGAACTGGCGGAGCAAGAGCGCCAGGCAGCCGAACAGGCTCGGTTGGAGGCGGAGCAGGCGGCGCAACAGGCTTCGCAGGACAAGGTTGCAGCCCAGCAGCAATTACAGCAGTCGGAACAGGCGCGCCAGGCTGCGTTGCAGCAGCAGCAAAACCTTAGTCAGCAAGCCGACCAGGCACGTCTGCAGGCGCAGCAATCTGATCAGGCTCGGGCGCAGGCCGTGCAGCAGGCGGAAGAACAACGGCAGCGCCTGCTCAAACAACTCAACCAGGTTTTACAGACACGTGACAGCGCCCGCGGATTGATCGTGAGCATGTCTGATGTGCTGTTTGACTTTAATCAGGCCACACTGAAGCCGGGAGCCAAGCTGCGCCTGGCAAAAGTTTCAGGCATCATTCTTGCTTATCCTGACTTGAAGCTGGAAATTGACGGCTTCACTGACAACAAGGGAACTCCCCAATACAACATGACCCTGTCTGACAAACGGGCGAAGGCTGTGAGCGATTTCCTGATTGGCCAGGGCGTGGGCTCTGACGCCGTCAACACAAAGGGATTTGGTGAGTCCAATCCCGTGGCCACCAATGCAACCGCCGCAGGACGCCAGCAGAACCGCAGAGTTGAATTAGTTGTAAGCGGCAATGCCATTGGCAGCAGTACAGGCACGACGACAGGTGCAATTCCGGGCTCGACAGGAGGAGTTTCCGGGGCCACGCAGGGCAATTCCAATTCTGCGCAGCCGGGCACATCCGCGCCTGGGAGCATTTCTACTCCGGCTGGAACGTCGGGGACACAATCGCGTCCATCGGGTGGCTCAAGTCAACCGCCGGTTTCCGATCCTCCTCCGCCGGTCAACCATCCACCAACGCTTTAGTTTCAACTTGTCACTTATCTATGGGAGATGCCGTGAATGGCATCTCCTTTTTTTTGCGCCTGCCTCCAGTTTTCAGTCGTGCAGAAGGATGTTGAGAAGGGAGCTGTGCACCTGAAGCCCCCCGTTGTTAGCAGAAATGTGCGGCACCGGACATAAGAAAGATTCGCAAGAAAGATCCGCAAGAAAGATCCGAATCTGCACGCCCTTTGGATTTTTCAAGGCCAATCCTTCATCAACCCTGGTGTTGCGTTAAAGGATAATGCTCCAACGCTCCTGCATTTTCAGGTTGGCTGTCCATCTTCGTCATCGAGCACAGGCAGGCTGTAGAGAGAAACGTTGCCGCGCCGTTCGCGCGCCAGCCCCGGCAATTCACGGACGAGTTCAAACCGGACCTCTTCATGGCACCGGGCACACGGCGGAAAAACCTGTCCCCTGAGCAGCGTTACTTCGTGGGGCAAGCGATGTTGCGCATGAATCACCCGGTAGATTCCGCTTTCAGGGATGGTGTCCGAGCTCTTGTAAAGTAAGGGCATAAAAGTGTGCAGTTTTGAACAATAAAACGCAGAAGATTTACACTTACCGCTAAATCGATGCAATTACTACGTGCCAAGTTGGTACCATCGGCCAATGCAGATGAAACCAAGGCAGCCTGCTGTCTTTCTGATCTGCGTTATTGACGTTTGAAGCATGGCTTTCGCCGCTTGCCGGGCCTGTCCGATAGCTTTTTGGTCCTTTTCCGCGCGCAAAGTAAAGTCTTCTATCTGGATATTCCGACGAAATGCCAATTCAGCTCCTCTCCACACCATTGGTCTCTCCAGCAGCACTGCTATGAATTGTTCTGATAAATGCTTTTAAGAGCGTAGAAAATCGGATAATATGGCTGGCGTGTCCACCTCCCTCAAGTGCGCAATCACGCTGGCGGTTGTGTTCGGCATTCTTTACGTGCTGATTTCACCTCTGCCGGAAATGGACGCCACTTTTTCAGGAAAATCCGCTCTTACTCATTTCATCCTCGTTACGCAGGCTTTCTTAGGTTTGTTTTTTTTCGCTTTTATGATGCGTTTCCGGTCTCTGGACTGGAATGCCACCGCGCACGGTGATTTTCTCAACCTGATCTGTGTCAGGCTTTGTTAGTTTTTTTGATCTGGCACAACGTCGTTCGCTCCTCCGGCGCCTGCAGACAAATTTGCTGACCAGGTAAGCCAGGCGGCGTGGATCTAATGTTGAGCCGACCAGAACAAGCCAGACATTCGCGCGGTCATTCAGGCTCAGTTACTGGACGCTTCTTGAGAGGCCTGTCTCTGTCATTCGCGGATGATGCGTAGGAACGGACTTGGAAGGTGTAGTGATGAGCTATTTCAGGGAACTGATCAAATCAACCGCAGCTCGACCATTTGCCGGCAAATCATCTCGCACTGAGCGCAAGCTGCGCCGGGACCTCGCGCGTTTCGGCAAGATGCTCCATAGCATGGGCTTTGTGGCCGCCACTGACGGAAACCTGTCTGTCCGGCTGGACGCGGACCGCGTGCTGGTCACGCCCACCGGCTTCAGCAAAGGCATGATGCAGCCTGAAGACATGGTCGTGGTGGACCTCCACGGCAAAAAGCTCAGTGGCGCCTACAATCCTTCCAGCGAAATAGTGATGCACCTCACCATCTATCGAATGCGCCCGGATGTGGGAGCCGTTGTCCATGCACATCCCTGCACGGCCACGGGCTTTGCCTCTGCCGGCATCGCCCTCGACGAACCGCTCTGCTCAGAAATTGTGATCACCCTCGGCGCCGTTCCGCTTGCGCCCTACGCCACCACCGGAACCATGGAATTGAGCGATTCGCTCCGGCCCTTTATCCCTTTTCATGATGCCATCCTCATGGCAAACCACGGCGTCGTCACCTATGGCGAAGATCTTTGCCGTGCTTATATGAGGATGGAAGCCGTGGAGCACTATGCCAAGATCGTCATGACCACCCGTCAGCTCGGGACCGCTCGCTCCCTTGGCAGCCGCGAATTGGAAAAGCTCTTTGAGGTGCGGTCACAGTACGCAAAAAACGGTCACTAACGGTCATTAGGCGCTGCCCCCACCCCACCCATCACTGAGTCTTCACTTGCCGGACCCGATGATGGCAATTGTGCGCCATCAAGCCGATGTCGGCGATCTTCAATATTCAGTTTCGCCCTCTCTCTTATTGCACGAACGCGCCGTCGTCCATTGGGCGCCCATAGCCGTCATACGTTCCATTGAATTTCGTTGCGACCGCATCCATATCTGAATAGATATCGTTCATATCTTCGTCACCTCTCGCTGGCTGTGGTGCCCATAAAACCCAGTGTGTATCATCAGGGGCAAGCTCGACTCTTGTTGACCACCCGCGCTCTCGCAAGCTTGCGGCTGCCATCTCAGCATCGGAGTTCATCGGAAAATAGAACCAGTGGTCGATGTATTCGGGAAATTCCTGACTTGCTCTATAGCCATTCTCAAAGGTTCTTCCCTTTTCCATGGTCCCCTCACGTTGCGCATGGACTGCGTCCACGCGGGCTTTTATACACCTTTCCCTCTTTCGGGAAATCGTCAGCGCCCTGCGCACTCATCCGCAAACGAGCGAACGCATTAGGACGGGCGCGGCCTAGTGCCCGCGCCCTGGTCACGTCTATTTATCGCCCTTCTTGCACAGAGCGCCATCAGTGATTGAAGTGAGCAGCCCAGCAGACGCGGTAATCTTCCGGCTGAAGCAACCGCTGGCAGAATCATTGGAGAAAAAGTCCTGTGCGCTTTGCTGGCCCTTGCTGCCGGTGATATTGAAGTTTGCGTCAAACAGCAGCGTGTCGCTGGGCGTGACGGTATTAGATACAACGCTGAACGAATCCTCTCCATCGTCGCCGTGCCGCACCGCCGCACTCTGGAATTGCTGCCGGATCGTGGTGGTTTGCTGGCCCGTGCCATCCGGATTCACAGAGAAAGTGAAACCAAGATCCAGCGGCCATTCAAAACGCTGCGAGGCATTTGCTTCTCCGCGGCCATTGGTATGGGACTCAGAAGAGATGGTGGTGCGCTGTTTGATGTTTTGCACAAAGACAGTGTTGGTGATGTTGAAGTCCTGCCGGCTGGAGAAGTGAATATTCTGCTGCACGTCAGTTTCTACGCGGCCATGCGACGTTCGGACAAAGCCTTCCACCCTGAAGAAGCGCGACGAATCAACTGTGACCGAGCCTGTAATCGTTCCATCGGGCGCGGTGGTGAGGTTTTCAACCACACTGGGATTAGGCACGCCGATCGTGTTGCGCGTTACCTCACCGGTTACCTGGTTTGATGCATGGTCCTGAAATACCAGCAGGGTGGCCGTAGTGGAAAAGCCGTTGTTGGCGCCGAACACGCTGACCGCGACCTGGTGTGGCTGCCCGTTGCTGAGCACGCCGGCGAAAGGCGTTAGGTCTACGCGGTAGGGGGCGAAATTCAGCGTCTGCACGCCGGGGATGGGACGCCATAGCAGCGGATCGATTCCGCCGGTATAGATCCAAGGATAGACCGGCGCAATACCCGCAGGTGTGCCATCGATGGTGACCTGGGTCTCACGGAACGCGCCGCCGCCGCAGCTTTGCAATTCGCCGGCGACGTCATCCGGTACGCAGGTGTACCAGAACTCGTCTCCCGCCTGGCTTTCCGCGACAACGTCGATAAAAGCGCGCTCAACATTAGCGGGAAGCGCAAAAGTTTTTGCCAGCGTGCTGGTTGAGTTTGAGAGGAACGCAGTTCCTCCCGTCGGATCGGACGCGAGAGGCAGGACCAGGTCGGCGGTGCGCGGAACATCCTGATGATGAGCTAGCGGATAAAACTGAATCTCGGCCGTTCCGAATAGAGTGCTGGTGAAGGTTGAGTTCACCAGATTGCCCAGATCAACGCGGCCATTCTGCGCGGTGTTGAAGAGCGCGGAATAGTCAGTGAGATCGCGCTCAATGTGCCAGGAGCGCGCCACGGTTCCTGAAGGTTCCGAAGTGGTGCCGAAATAAACGTTCACACCGCCGATCCAGATTTCCGCGGTGCGGTCAAACTGTCTTCCCGCCTGAATGGAAAAATCTGCATTCAACACAACTTTGGCCCATGGTCCTGGACACGCAGGGATAAACGAAAATGGCTTGGGAGAAAAATCTGCAAAGGCAAAATCATTGAACAGCGTAACGACGCAAGGCGTTGTGTTGGGCCGCGCGATGGGGGGATCAGCGGTGGCGGTATTGCCGGAACCAATCACCAACCCCGGCGGCGGAATCGGCTGGGCTGAGACTGCGCTGGCCACGAGCATGAGAAAGGCAGCGATGAATATTTTTGCAGAAGAAAACAAAATGGATCTGAGCGCGGGAGCGGAAGGGACGGGCATGACTACCTCCATGATGAGGGCCAAATTCTAATAAGCAGTGGGGAACTGGTCAAACCCGCTATCGGGCAAGTAACTTCGGCGGGACTCTAGAATCAGTGGGAAACCACGATAAAGTGGGAAATCTTTCCGGCAGGCCCTGTGGCCCATCCAAAGTTTCCGATGAGCGCTACCGCGTTCAGGTCCTCCGTGAACATTTGGCTCCAGTTATTGCCGCCGTCGTGGGAAACATCCGCGCCGCTTGTGCCCACAGCCATCAGAATGTGCGAGGAACCCACCGCCACAGCCGAGCGATATCCCGTCGGAGGCTTCGATGCCAGAGTCCACGTCTTGCCACCGTCATGAGTGAAGGCGGCTGTCTTTTCCCCTTTCGCGGGGTCCTTATAATCTCCGCCAAGGGCGACGCCATCCTTCGCTGTCCAGAAAGCGAGAGAAAATACTCCTTGCGTGGATGCGCCGTGGACAAGCGGTGTTTCCGCGACTGTCCAGGTCTGTCCGCGATCAGCGGAGTGAAACACTCGCGCCGCCGGTCCGCCGGTCCCGAACCAGACATCATTTTTCCCGAACGTCGCAATGCAGGTGCCGCTGGCGGCGAAAGCGCCTTCACTGGGAAGCGCTGCCGGCATTTTCTTTACCACCACTGGATTCCAGGTCATTCCATCGGAGGTAGCGATCAGCGGGAACTTGCCGTTCACTGAATCGCTCATGGCGATTCCGTGCGTGCTGTCCCAGAAAGCAAAGCAATCGTAAAAAGCTCTAGGATCGTTGTTGGTGAACTGACGCTGCCATATCCTGCCTCCGTCAGCGGTCTTATATATGCGGGATTGGTCGCCCGCGCCAATGCTGAGCACGAAAGCTGTATTCTGGCCAAAAGCCTGGATGTCGCGAAAGTCGAGCGAATCCGCTCCAACGATTACGACGGTCTCCCACGTAGCGCCGCCGTCGATGGTCCGCAATACCGTTCCCTTGGCGCCGCTGGCCCAAGCCACTTTGTCAGAAACGGCGCTGATGCCGCGAAGCTGGACGTCCGTTTTGCTGTTTTGCGGCTGCTGCGCGCAAGCGAAGGACGTAATCAGTATTATTGTGAAAGCTGCGGCTGCGCGCATTTCCATGCTCCCAAAGGACTTAAAATTGTAACCTTTGGTTCCCAGCTTACTCTATTCAGGCATGGAGGGAATCCAGGTGAGTATCATGCTGGTCCCCGTAACGGCACAAAGCGAATTGCGAGATGAAGAAGTGGTGGCCCGTGTGCTCGCCGGCGAGACAGCGCTTTTTGAAATCCTGATGCGCCGCTACAACCAGCGGCTCTACCGGATTTCCCGGGTCATCCTGCGCAATGACGGCGAGGCGGAAGACGTTATGCAGGATGCATATGTCCGCGCCTATGAACACCTGAACCAGTTCGCCGGCAGGGCGGCATTTTCTACATGGCTGACGCGCATCGCCATCCATGAAGCGCTGGCGCGCAAGCGGCGACGCGGCCGGATGGAAGAGCTGGATGCGCTTCCCGACAACGGAGATTTTATGTCCATTCTCAAATCATCTTCGCCTAGTCCGGAAGATGGCACCGCTACCACGCAGGCGCGCGAATTGCTGGAACAAGCGATTGACCATCTGCCGGAAGCGTATCGAGCGGTGGTCATGCTGCGCGAAGTGGAAGAAATGAGCGTGGCGGAAACCGCGGAAAGCCTGGGCGTGAGCGACGCAGTGGTCAAGACGCGCCTGCATCGGGCCCACGCCATGTTGCGAAAAGACCTTTACGCCCGCGCCAAAGGCCGTGCCACCGATCTTTACCAATTCCATGCCGTGCGTTGCGATCGCGTGGTGAAAGCAGTGTTTGAAAGGATCAGGGAGAAAAGCCCGGAAGAGAGCGCGATCGTCCACTGAAGCGCTTTCAAGGGCCGCCGGAGCATCCCATCAGTCTTCTAAATACTTCTTAAAAGAACGTGTACCCACGGTAGTGGTTTGCCACCTTGAATAGTCTTGCAGCTATGCACCTGTTGTTATATAACCTGCCTACGCTCAAGACACTCAAGCTGGGTTTCCACTTTCGTGAGGTATTTCATGTTTCGCGCCAAGTTGTCTCTTCTCTTGCTGGCTGTTGTTTGCCTGGCTTCATCCTGTCGGGTCTATGCTTTTGATGATTGGCAACCCATCAACCCTGACGAGTTGAAGGTGACGGTGGACCCCGCCCATCAGGGCGATGCAATCATCCTTTATCACGAAGAGACTGCCGATGACATGACGCGCCACCGCTATGTTTACAAGCGGCTCAAGGTACTCACGGAAAAGGGTAAGGACCGCGCCAGCGTGGAAATTCCTTACGATGCAAGCTACATGGGAATCACCGACATCAGGGCCCGGGCCATCGCTCCCGATGGCGCCATTACTCCGTTTACGGGCAAGGCCTTTAACAGCACTATTGTGAAAGCCCACGGAGTCAAGTATCTGGCCAAGACGTTTACTTTGCCCAATGTTCAGGTGGGTAGCATCATTGAGTGGAAATATACCGAATACTGGGAAAACTATGTGTTCGCGCCACACTGGGTACTGCAGGACGATCTCTTGACCAAACATGCCAAGTTTTCCTTCATACCGATGTTTAAGTCTGGGCACTACATTGAGGACAGCCGGGGCGAAATCAAAGATCGCGTTTACTACAGTCTGATCGGGCTTCCAGAAAACACGGCAATCAAGACAGTCGCCAACAATCGTATGGAACTGGAACTCAAGGACATCCCAGCTTTTGAAGAGGAAGATTTCGCGCCGCCGTCAGAGGTGTTAAAGATGCGCGTGAATTTTTATTACGGCACGGACAAGATGGGCAAGCCCCAGGAGTTCTGGAAAGGCGAAGGCAAATATTGGACCAAGGAGGTCGACAAGTTTGCCGGGCACTCCGGGGCTGTGGCGGCGGCAGTGGGTCATGCTATTGAGCCAGGGGATACGGCCGACCAGAAAGCGCGCAAGATCTATGCCTACGTGCAGAAGATCAAGAATCTGAGCTACGTCAGAAATGAAGGTAGGCTCGAAGAGTTTCTGAGCCGAGAGATCCGGGAAAAGCGGACGGTAGCTGACGTTATGGAAAAGAATGAAGGTTTTCGTGACGAGATTGCACGGCTTTTCTGGGCGATGGCAAGGGCAGCCAATCTGCCTGTATTCATCATGCGTGTTGCAGACCGTGACGAGTATTTCTTCCAGCAGAACATTCCCAATCCGTCGCAGCTGACATC
>DATCAX010000394.1:0-6646 GCA_036512375.1 Candidatus Angelobacter sp.
GTCGCGGTTGACGACGTTCATCTCAACGGACGCCTGACGCTGGGCGAGAACACAGCCGACAATGGCGGACTGCGCATCGCCCTGGCGGCGCTGCATGCCGACATGGAGAAGGATCCAAAGGCGGCGGCTACGAAGGATGGCTTCACGCCGGAGCAGCGCTTCTTTGTGGGCTTTGCTCAAGTGTGGTGCCAGAATGCCACGCCGGAAAGCTCACGGCTGCTGGCTAAGACCGATCCCCACTCCCCTGGCGAGTACCGCACCAACGGCACGCTGCAAAACAGCGCAGAGTTTGCCAAGGCGTTCGGCTGCAAAGCGGGGCAGAAAATGGTGAGCGCAAACGCCTGCCACGTCTGGTAAAAATACCAACCTAACAGAACTGCCGCATCTTTTTTTAGGATGCGGCAGTTTTTTGCCTGGCGAAAATGTTCGTTGATGTGGACAGCTCTGGAAACCTACATCGCGCGCAGAGCTGGCGCTACCGGACGTCGAGCTGCTCGAAGTGCGGGAAAAAATCCACCCAGAATTCCCATCAAGAGCGCAAACCCTAATCCCAGCCCCAGCAGAGATGGAGTGATGCGGAATGCGAATGCCAGATGGGAGAATGTCTGCCAGTTCATTGCGCTGGTGGTTAACCCATTCAATGGCAATACTGCCACTGCACCCAGCAATCCACCCATCAGAGAAATGAGCAAAGCTTCGATCATGAATGAGACGACCACGCTTCCGGCGCCAAAGCCGAGCGCGCGCAGAGTGGCAATTTCGCGGGAGCGTTCCGCCACGGCGGAATACATGGTATTCAAGGCTCCAAACACCGCACCGATTCCCATCACAATCGCGACAATCCCTCCCAGAACAACGATCAGCGTAGTCAGTGTCCGGGATTGCTTCGCGTAATACTCAATCTCCGGGCTCACATCGACCGTGAGGCGAGGATCGGCGGTGGCTGCATCCTTGAACTGCTGTAGCGAGCTGGCCGAATCCAGATGTACCGTAAGCGATTGGTAGATATTTTCCGGCCGGTGGTAAATCTGATTCAGAACGTGCGAATCACACCACACTTCGGAATCAAACGCGGAACCGCCAGCGTCAAATACGCCAACAACGCGCCAGGTTCCACCGCCAAATTTAACTGAGTCACCCATGCTGAGGCCCGCATAAGTTTTGTCCACATTGCGCCCGACCACCAGTTCGGCGAGACCCGGCTGATAAAAACGGCCTTCGATCATTTTTATCTTGGTCCGGACATCCAGCGCCCGCGGAGAGACGCCGCGCACCTGCACATTGGCATCCGTGCCCGTTGATCGTAAAGGGAAAGGCGCGATCACGACCACTTCCGGCGTAACGAGCGGGCCGGTGCTGGCGTGGGCCACACCGGGAAACTCTTCCATGATCTTAATCTGGTCAAGAGAAATACTGCTATCCATCTCTGAAGTCGAGCCGGCGCGACGGACCATCGCGTTGTCGGCGGAGCCGGAAGAAACCAACGTCGCCTTGAAGCCGAAGGCCAGTGACAGCATGGCAATGAACACGCCCACAGTACCGGCAATGCCAAGTACGGCAACCACGGCGGAGGTCCAGCGCTCTTTCACACTGCGCAAGTTGTAAACCACAGGAATTGCCATATCAGACTCTCCGTAGCGCATCAACGACGCGCAACCGCATTGCACCAATCGCCGGAATCACTCCGCTGGCCGCGCCTACCGCCAGAGTAACTCCCAGTCCGGCCAATATTGCTTTGCCCGGCAAGAAGAAGAAGGGTAATAGCCCTCGCGTGGGATCGCCACCCAGAGTGAAAAGTTTGGCAAGACCCAGGCCCAACGCGCCGCCAATCACCGCGATCAGCAATGACTCGAACAGGACAAAGAGGAGGACAAAGCGGTCTGAATAACCCACAGCCTTCAACACAGCAAGCTCGCCTGTCCGCTCGCGCACGGCGATGGCCATGGTGTTCCCGGTCACTAGCAGAAGGGTGAAAAATACGACTCCGCCAATCGCCATAATGAGGAACTGGATATTGCCAAACTGTTTGACCCAGCCCGCCGCGAAGGCTTTCTCCGTGTCTGTGTGCGTCTCAAAAGGCGAATTGGCAAATTCAGTATCAATGGCCTTGGAGACGCGCAATGCATCATCCGGGTGTTCGATTTTCACGGTATACCAGCCTACATGCCCTTTGTACTGGGCCGGCACCTGCTCTTCATACCGCTTCCATTGAAACCAGAACTGGGTTTCATCATCGGCTTGCCGCGTGCCGTGGTAAATGCCATCCAGGTTGAACTCCCAGACGCCGCCAAGAAAAGTTCCTTTAATGGGGATGCGGTCGCCAACTTTCCAGCCGAACCGCTTGGCCGTGGCAGCACCGGCAATGGCTCCCTGGCGGTCTTTCACAAAGTTCTGCCACTGCTCTTCAGGAATATCGAACTCAGGATAGACCCTGCGCCAGTTATCCACGTCCATTGCAAACTGGGGAAAGAAATTACGTTCGTCCTGATAAACGCCGCCGAACCAGTTGGCATACGTGATTTCCTTGACGCCAGGAATTCTCTTGATTTTGTCCGCGTAGGCCAGCGGCAGCGGCTGGATGATGGACGTGCGGTTGATTACAACCAGACGGTCCGCTCCGGCGATATCAATGCCTCCGCTGAAAGCGACTCGCACCACCGCGAGCACGCCGAAGAGGAACAGCGCAACCGCAAAAGATCCAATCGTAAGGATGAAGCGGATTTTCTTGCGGAACAAATTCGCGCGAATCAGCCCAAAGAATTTCATCGCACACCTCCGCCGGAAACCGTTTGCAGGCTGCCAGCTTCCACCAGGACGCCTTTTTCCAGATGCAGAGTCATGTCAGCCCGTGCAGCGACAACAGGATCATGCGTCACCATCAACACGGTCTTCTTGTATTCCTTCACCAGTCGCAGGATCAGTTCCATAATCTCGTCCGCGCTTTTGCGGTCCAGGTCGCCGGTAGGCTCATCGCATAGCAGGAATGTGGGGTCGGAAACAATGGCGCGCGCAATGGTAACGCGCTGCTCCTGTCCGCCGGAAAGCTGGCGGGGAAAGTGATGCATGCGGTCGGTCAACCCTACAACTCCCAGCGCAGTCTCCACATGCTTGCGCCGTTGCGCCTTGGAAAGGCTGGTCAACAGCAGCGGCAATTCCACGTTTTGAAACGCCGTGAGCACGGGAATCAGGTTGTACATCTGGAAAATAAACCCAACATGGCGTGCCCGCCACGCCGTTAACCGGCTGCGCGACATATGTGTGATCTCATCGCCGGCAACCGTGATGCTTCCCGCCGACGGCACATCCAGGCCGCCCAGAAGATTCAGCAACGTGGTCTTTCCGGAACCGCTGGGTCCCATGAAGGCCACAAACTCACCGGCTTCAACGTCAAGGTTTAACGCCTGCAGCACATGTATCTGCTCACCGCCACGGGAATAAGTCTTGCCCAGACCACGTGCCTGTATCAGGCTGTTTGAAGCACCGCTTCCGTCAACACGAACCATCGCATTGCCCTCCTCCTGCTTTGCCTAAACTTTATTGCTTAACTTCCACTGCCTGGCCTTCATGCAATTTGTCTGCGCCGCTCACTACCAGCTTGTCTCCGGGCGCAAGCCCAGCCATGATCTCCACGTCGCTGCCCCGCTCCGCGCCCAGGCTCACTGCGCGCCGTTCCAGCTTCTGATCGTGGACAAGATACACAATCTGCTTTCCGCCGTCGCTGCGTATAGCCGACTTCGGCACCAGCGCCCGCGCCTCACTGCCTGCATTTTTGCCCCGCGGCGGAGCGGCGCTCAGAAACGCAACTTTCACGCCCATATCAGGCAGAATCGTGTCATCGAGTTGATCAAACGTGATGCGAACTTTCACCGTGGCTTTCTGGCGGTCCGCCGTGGGAATTACGGTGCGAACTTTGGCAGGAAGTTCGCGGTCGGGATAGGCATCCAGTGTGGCATTCACCCGCTGCCCTTGCCGCACCCGCGCAATGTACGATTCGTTCACGTCCACTTCGATCTCCAGCGATTTCATGTCAACCAGCGTGGCGATGCCTGTGCGCGTAAAGCCGCCGCCTGCTGAAATGGGCGAGACGATCTCACCACGTTGCGCGTCTTTTGAAACCACTATGCCGTCAAATGGCGCCCGCACAATGCAGTTCTCAGCATCTTCTTTGGCCACGCCGATGTGCGAGTCGGCAGCGCGTATCTGTTCCTTCGTCAAGGCAATCTTCGAGCGCAGGCTCTCAGCGGTAGTTTTTGCCGTGTCGAGCGCTTGCGGACTGATGACTCCTGCGGTGTTCAAGCCCTGTGCGCGGACCGATTCTCGGTCCGCGTTGGCCGACTGCACTTGCAGGTCCGATAGCAGGGCGGCGGTAGCGTCGCGGTCTGATTTCGCCGACGTCAGCGCCGCATTGGGTTGCGAACAGTCCAGCGTCGCCAGAACCTGCCCGGACTTCACCCGCAATCCCTCTTCCGCATAAATTTGTTCCACCCGTCCGGTAACCTTGGCAGCAACTGTGGCTCGACGCCGAGGGGTAATGTATCCGCTCGCGTTGAGAAGGGCCTCAGCTTTTGCCCCGCTTGCAGGCCGGGCCGCAGCCACCTCAACAACCGGCTTTTGCGATCGGAACGCGAGCAGCATACTGCCCAATAACAGCAACGCGCCCACAGTAGCGGCGAATAATCCCATCCGCCTGCCGGTCTTCGACGCAGGGCGGGCACGGTCGTCAATGCGCAGCGAACCCAGATCATGTTGCGGAGGCATCGAGCTACTCATAGAGGGATGTATAAATCCTTAATTGTGATGGTGCCGCATTTTCAAGCGGCACTTGGGAGCCTGGAAGCGGAAAGCTGATCTCTGCTCTGGTAGCGGGGCGCACGCTGGGATGCAGAACGACTCAACCGTTCGTCGTGAAGATTACAGCTGCCACTTGTCTCTTTTGCCTTAATGATAACCGATTCGCAGCGGGCGATGTCGATCAGTTTTCGCTTTTTCTGTACTCGCGCAGGAGTTCCTCTCGGTGTTTGCTCAGATTCCGGCCGTCGCGTTCGGAAGGATACGGTTGCGCATCCCCCTTGATCCCTGTCCAAAGCACCATGTTGAAGCTTTGCGAATCCAGCTTGTCCTCAGCGCTGAAGTCAAAGTCCTTGGTTTTGTCAGACCAGTAAGCGGAATCGTGGCTGGGAATCAGGCTGGCATCAGGCACGCGGACTGTATTTTCAGCGGTTGCGGCGGGCAATGGAAGTTTTGTCGTGCGCAGTATGGAAGGCACTCGCGCTGTGTAAGTCCAGGCGGCCTGCTGCATGGAAAAGATCTCAGCCATGGGCGGCTGCAATGCGTCGTTCAGCCCCAGCGGCTGGATGCCCAGCACTTCTTCCATGGTGCGCAGCAGCGTCACGGTATTGAAGCGTTTGGAAATCACTGCGCGCTGCTTTACATACGGCCCCGCAATCAGCGCGAGGCTACGATGCGCATCCACGTGGTCAGGCCCATTCTGCGCGTCATCTTCGATCACGAATATCAACGTGTCCTTGGCATATTTGCTGTGCGCCACTTTTTCCACCAGTAAGCCGACGGCATAGTCATTGTCGGCAATCTCGGTTTCAACCGTATTCACTCCGTCCACGGCTTCGTTGAACAAACCAAGGTGATCATGCGGGAGCCGCACCAGCTCGAGGTTCGGCAGATTATTATGTGCGATAAAATCGTTGAACTCGCGCTCCCACTCCTTATAGCGCCAATAATCAGGGAAGCGCTGATCAAAGCCGCGGAAGTATGGGTCCGTCACCTGCTGCAAATTTGCCTTGGTTGCAGTGGCCACGCGCGTGGCGCTGGCAGCCGGATCATGCAGCATTGGGATTGGCGGTTCAGCTCCCGGAATGATGCTGTAGTGACTCAGGTCAATAAAGAAACCGTAGTTGCGGATACTAAGCCCGGCTCGCAATGCGGCATCCCACAGATAGCCTGCGCCACTCTCATCTTCGGGGCCGTCCGGAGCCGCCACGTCTGCATGACCGGGCAGCTGATTTTCAGCGTCGTCAAGTTTTTCAGTATTGCGGTCATGCACCGAATCCATGCCAACGTTGATGTTGCGATTCATCCCTTCCGCGTCATACGTCATGCCGCGGAAAGCGTAATTAAGCGGTATGGAGCGCTCCACCTCGTCAGTGGTGCGCGCGGCCGTACTCCAATTCCAGCCCACGCCGCTGACTTCGCCGCTGTCAAAAAAGTTGTCCAGCGTAACAAAGCGACGCGCCAGATCATGATGATTGGGCGTTGTAGCTTCCGGAAACAGCGTAAGTGAGGGATCACCATTCCCTTTTTCCAAGTCACCCAGCACCTGGTCATAGGACCGGTTCTCTTTCACCACGTAAATCACATGCTTGATATGTTCGTGCAGGAACGCGAAAAGCTGGCGGCTCCTGGGATCATCGGCAGGCATGGCAAAGCGATTGTTTCGCGCCACTTGCTGGGTAAGCTCCCGCAACTCCGCCGCGTCAGGTCGCGGGATCACAGCGAAGCCACCTTTTTCCAGCTGCAAAATATATTGGCCGGCAGCCGCGCACGGGCGGTCATCAGAAACTGTCATATAGGTCTTTCGGCAGGCTTTTGGGTTCGGTCCAGATATTGATTTGCCGTTGACGACGTAGAG